>NZ_JBWJVP010000106.1:0-4779 GCF_056339915.1 Blautia sp. ZXY-1-B12
CCCTTCCGGCAAATGTGTTTGAGTATACTCCGGAAATCGTATATGCAGAAGAAGGTGTGTATCCGCAGCAGATCCCGGTACTTTTGGCAATCACCGGAGATCCTGGAGACGGGATACCGGGATGCAAAGGTGTTTCTTCCGCGGCGGCCTCTTTGGTGGATGAGTATAAATCCCTGGATGAGATTTATGCAGCCATCGATGACTGTGAGGGAGTTGCAAAAAAGGAAAAAGAGCTGAATGGTTTCTGGAAAGAATACCTGGGGATTGGCAGAAGTCCTTTAAAAGCATTAAAGACAAACCGGGAGATGGTATACTTAAGTGAGAAGCTGGCAACCATGAAGCGGGATATTGACATCAGCTGCGGAATTGAGGATTTAAAACTTTGTGTGGACATTGACAAGCTAAAAGAAGAACTGGGACGGTATGAGATGTCCAGCCTGATCAAGGAAGTCGAGAATCTGTAATCAGGGAAGGAGAGTGGTAAAGCTTTCTTAGCATTTTTTTCGTACCAGTTTGTTCGGCTTGCAGTATCTGCTACAATACAAATATGGACAGCAAGAAAAGCCGTCCATCATTATTCCTTTCGTTTTGGGACACTCACAGGGTTCGGAATTAACTGTGGGTGTCTTTTTTTGTTGTTGCTTGGCGATAGCGAACTTCTTTCATGACCAAAATGAACTAATTACTTGATACATGGATCTTCTATTATAATACAACAGAAATCTGTTTGCATGTGTTGTTGCAAGTCTTAACAGCTTATTGTGGTCTTTCATATTTGAACTTAAAAAACCTCTTTCAAAAGAATAGAAAGAGGTTTTTTTATTATAATAAATTTCGATATTCCCGCCTGCCATCTGAATAATCCGGTGCCCGCACAAGAATATTCAGCCATCCACAACAGCGTAAATGGTTTACGCTCTGCTGAGATTCGTTGACCTTGTAGAATACAAGATGCCGTTCCACAATCAGAACTCTGTAACCCTGTCGGCGTAAGGCATGTAAAAGATGCTCCTGAATGGTTTCAGAATGATATGAAAGAACAAATTATAATGACAGCTACCTCAGATGGATTTTTCTCTGTTTGGATGACAGTTTTTTCAGATGAGCCACAGATTTTATTGGCTTTGATTGACAAGTTTCCAGGAACTAGGAAAGGGTGTTATGATAAACAGGGAGAAATTAAAAAGGATTTGTTTTCCGAAAAGTTAGGATAATTGTCAGAGGTCTGCCTTTTGCACAGACAGAATGTTGCAAATGGCAGACCTCAATATGATTACCCACTTACAATGTATCAGAAACCAGTAAGCCTGAATAACATTAATTCACTTGCGGATTCATCTTCTCGCTTCTGTGTCATAAGAAGCATTACAGAACCATCGTCTGCGACTTTCATATCTTCAAGCCAGGGGTATCTGATTCCGAAAATATCACTGCATTGTATTTTACCGAGAAGAGTTCCGTCTTTTGACCAGAAGTAGAGTATTCTGGCATTTCCATCTGTTGCAATATATCCGTTTGCTGTCTCTGCTACTACGGTGATGTAGCCAAAAGAAGCAGAATCATCGGATGGATCACGACCAAGAAGCAGCTGCTGGTTTTCATCCTAATCATATACTGCTATTTTATAGGGGGGCATCATCTCCGACAAGAAATCCATATACCATAATATGTTCATTTCCAATCTTAATCAGACTGACTTGTTTAAAAATACCGGTTCGTGTTTTGTCATCATCCATTGAGGTTAAGATCCAGGGTTCTTTGAGTATGTTGCCATCCTGGAATGTTATTTTCTCCGTATCATTGCTATAGGAATAGGCCAGTCCCCACTCTCCGGACGGATGCATGGTCAGGTTGCCGCTTATGTCAGGTAATACTCGGGGTCAGACTCCATGAAACTGCTGGCTTTTATTTTTCTCAGGGAAGAAATAACGTGGCTGAAATTTGTTTCAATGATTCTTATCGGTATCGGTACTTATCTGATGATACAGAAAAAGGAAACAAAGGAGAAGGCAGAAGATAAGAAGTGGCAGCTTTATGCAGTCGGTTCCGCTGTTTTTGCCAGTCTTACCTCTATTTTGGGAAAGATTGGAATTCAGGATGTCAATTCAAATCTTGGAACTGCGATCAGGACTGCTGCTTATAGTTGCAGGAACATTAGCTTTGCTGATATAAAGGGGTATCTGCCTCAATTGCGAATATTTACATGATACAAAAGTTAAAAATATAACAATTTATATAAGGAGAATAGTACTAAGGTAATAGCATATAATAAAAAAACAGTAAATATATGATGATAATATAGGAAAAACGATAAAAAATATCAAAAATGAAAATGATTCAAAAAACTATTGCGTTATAAAATTAACAATGATATAATGCAAGCGAACAGAAGAAGTGAATGCCTTCTGCAGTAACATGTAAACAGACATAATTTTTTAAGGAGATAACAGCAATGGCAAGATTTACATTACCAAGAGACATTTACCATGGAAAAGGATGTCTCGAAGAATTAAAGAATTTAAAAGGAAAGAAAGCAGTTCTTGTTGTAGGCGGCGGCTCAATGAAACGTCAGGGATTCCTGGACAAAGCAGTTAATTATTTAAAAGAAGGCGGAATGGAAGTTCAGCTGATCGAAGGTGTTGAACCGGATCCGTCAGTAGAAACTGTTATGAAAGGTGCAAAGATAATGCAGGAATTCCAGCCGGACTGGATCGTAGCGATGGGCGGCGGATCCCCAATCGATGCAGCGAAGGCAATGTGGACATTCTATGAATATCCGGATACAAAATTTGAAAATCTTATCACACCATTTGGTTTCCCTGAATTAAGGCAGAAAGCAAAATTTGCAGCAATTCCATCTACATCAGGAACTGCTACAGAAGTTACTGCTTTTTCCGTAATCACAGACTATCATACAGGGATTAAATATCCTCTGGCAGATTTCAACATCACACCGGATGTAGCAATTGTTGATCCGGAACTGGTTGAGGGACTTCCTGTAAAACAGGTAGCATATACAGGTATGGATGCATTAACACATGCAATTGAAGCATATGTTTCTACGCTTCACTGTCCGTATACAGACCCGCTTGCACTGCAGGCAATCGAGATGGTTCTGGCATATCTGCCGGCATCTTATAATAAGAATATGGAAGCACGTGAGCAGATGCATTATGCACAGTGTCTGGCAGGAATGGCATTCTCCAATGCACTGCTTGGTATTGTACATTCCATGGCTCATAAGACAGGTGCAGCATTCTCTACAGGACATATTCCGCACGGATGCGCAAACGCAATTTATCTTCCATATGTAATCAAATACAATGCAAAAGATCCTGTAGCAGCAGAACGTTATGCTGAGATTGCAAGAAGAATGGGACTGGAAGGGACATGCCAGCAGGCACTGATCAACAGCCTCTGCGAGAAGATTGACGAGTTTAATGTAAGATTGAACATTCCAAAGACATTAAAAGACTTCGGAATCCAGGAAGAAGAATTTAAAGAAAAAGTTGCCAAAATCGCAGAGCTTGCAGTTGGTGATGCATGTACAGGCTCCAACCCGAGAGCAATCGATCCTGCAAATATGGAGAAACTTCTTACATGCACATATTATGGTACAGAGGTTGACTTTTAATTAGTCAAGCGGATAAAATCAACCGCTTCACTAATTGCTTGATTTGATTAAATAAAGAGGGCACATTGGCAGATGAGACATATCGCCGATGTGTCCCTTTTGGCATCTGAAGTAATTTCTTGACGAAATGTGATTTGTTCAATATACTTGAAACAAGTTAGATATAACAAACTCATTATGAAATATGTATGTGATGTGTGTGGTTGGGAATACGATGAAGAAAAGGGTTATCCGGAAGGCGGCATTGCACCGGGTACAAAATGGGAAGATATTCCGGATGATTTTGAATGCCCCTTATGTTCAGTTGGCAAAGACCAGTTTTCTGTGGCTGAGTAAGGAAGCACAACAAAACCTATAAACAAAGAGCCGTGAAGCAGTATGTAAGATACCGCTTCACGGCTCTTTTGGGTTTGTACAAAAATTTCCGTAATGTGACCTCGTCACAGAAAAATGCTTTGCCATGCGGTATGATAAAGCCACGATAAAGAAAGAGGTGGAGAACATGAAAATCAAACTCAATCCAGATCAAGAGGTCGTTCAGACCATCAGGGAGGGACTCAAGCGCACCGGCGGATACTGTCCCTGCTGCATAGAGCGCACAGAGGCAACCAAATGTATATGTCAGGAGTTCAAGGAGCAGATCGCAGACCCAGACTTCGAGGGGTTTTGCCACTGTATGCTTTACTATAAGTCCTTGCAGGAGTAAAGGAGGAGCATCATGCTGTCAAAGAAACTGGCTGTCATAGATAAGCTGCGATGCGTTGCCTGCGGTGTGTGCGAAAATACCTGCCCGCTGGAAGCTGTTCAGGTGCATTGCGGCTGTTATGTGGTAGTACAGAAAGAACGCTGCGTAGGTTGCGGGAAGTGCGCAAAGCTCTGTCCCGTCGGTTGCATTGAGGTGAAAGTGAGGGCTGACGCATGAAAGCAAAGCATTGGTACGATTACCTGTGGGTATATGCCATCATCTATTTTGCACTGGGCTTTTTCAATATCCTGTTCGCGTGGCTGGGCATGATCGATTTTCTCTTGCCGCTGTTCTTAGCCATCTTCGGCGGGAACAAATTCTTTTGCAACCACCTCTGCGGACGGGGTCAACTGTTCAGCAAGCTGGGGACAGACCTTAAATGCTCCCGCTGCAAGCCAAC
>NZ_JBWJVP010000107.1:0-2240 GCF_056339915.1 Blautia sp. ZXY-1-B12
ATTCCCAGAATGCAACCATACGGGAAGATACAGTTGCAAAGAAGAAGCCGAAGATTACGATAATCAGCGCACCGATCGGGTTAACCGGGATAGCCGGAACAAGCCAAATGATCGCAACCATTGCCACAATACCGATCAGGATAACGTTCATTGGAAGATCCTGTGCAGTTCTTTCTGTACTTGTATTCTTGCCACCCTTCATGCTCTTCATGGAATCACGGAAGGTTGCAATGATCAGAGGCAGGGATTTGATCAGAGAAATAATACCACCTGTTGCGATAGCTCCTGCTCCGATATATTTTACATAAGTACTCCAGATTTTAGATGCTCCGCCTGCTGCATAAAGAGCAGAAATTGTTTCTGTTCCGGGATACATAACTGTATCAGCTCCGAACAGACAGATTACCGGAATCAGCACCATCCAGCCAATAAGAGAACCAACAAACATAAAGGATGCGATTCTTGGTCCTACGATATATCCAACACCGAGAAGTGCAGGATAGCATTCCATACCAATTTCACCTTTGAATCCTTTAAATGCTACTGCAACGTCTGCAGGGATTACCTTTAAACCGTCAACGACAAATTTAAAGATCGCTGCGATTCCCATACCTGAGAATACTGTCGCAGCGTTTGCACCACCCTCTTCACCTGCAAGAAGAACATCTGCGCAGGCAGTTCCTTCAGGATAAAGAAGTGTTGCATGCTCTTTTACGATCAGTGCGTTACGAAGTGGTACCATAAAAAGTACACCAAGAACACCACCGCAAAGTGCGATTAATGTGATTTCCACGATACCCGGCATTTCACAAAGTCCTTCTTCTGCCCAAAGGAACAGAGCTGGCATTGTGAAAATTGCACCGGCTGCCAGTGATTCACCGGCTGAACCGATTGTCTGGACCATGTTGCTCTCCAGAATGGAGTTCTTTTTCATGATCTTGCGAATTACGCCCATGGAAATAACTGCTGCCGGAATGGAAGCAGATACAGTCATACCTACACGCAGACCAAGATAAGCATTGGCTGCACCGAAGATAACTGCAAGGATAACACCCATGATGATGGATGTCACCGTAAATTCTGGTGTGATCTTGTCAGCCGGAATATACGGTTTGAACTCTTTGTTTTCGTTCATGATTTCCTCTCCCTTTTGTATTGATTTATAAACATAGAACATTATAGCGAAATTTATACAAAAAGGCAAGGTGAAAAAACTGGTTTTTTATGCACTTTACCATATTAACGTGCTAACTTGATAATCTCTTAACATATCAACACGCTCAAACAGCATATTTTTTCCCTGTTTTATCAGTCTATTCATCTGAATCCAACTGTTTAATCAGGTATTTCCCAACAATTCTGGAAAAATTCGAAATATCCCGGATATATGCGAAATCTTTTCCAAATATCTTTTTCTGTGGATAGGTCCTTTTCTTCCCCTGCAAAGACTCCCAGAACACTTACTCCAAGGTTTCGCAGGTGCCGCACTTCTGTAGCAGTATCATTGATCGCATATTTTCCCATATAAGGTTCCGGGTTCTTTGCGTGAGGTCTGTTTACGATGACATCATATGGTTTTCCATCACTTAATACAATGAGGATTTTTTTCTCCTCAGATCTCTGAAGCAGACCGTATCCTGCGGTTTTGATAGCAAGTCCATCCCTGTTATTGGAAGAAGTTACATAATTAAAAATATTTTCATTAGCTGACTGTGGATCATCGTACTCACGGAATCTGTGAAGGATCGTATAGTCCCAGAATGTGCAGAAGCTCATGACACGGTGAGGCAGGTTTACATTACTTAATGCTTCACTGATGATATAAGCCTGTAATGCCACATCTCCCTGCCTGGACATTTGGGAACCGCTGGCATCGATCAGCACATCTACTACGAAATCAGATGCATCAGATTTCAATTCTCTTTTAAACAGATTTGCTTCACTGCTTCTGCCCACACGCCAGAGTCTGGACGGAATGATCGTTCCTCTGTCTGACAGTACTTCCTGCGTCTCGCTTTTCAGCACCAGCGTCTTTCGCAAAAGATCTGTGAGGGATGCGATGTTCTGCTTTACGATTCTGTGTTTGTCATGGTAGAGCCAGATATTCTTATTCTTTAATCGCACTGCATATTCGTACTGATAGTTTCGTTTGACCGGATTCTTGAGAATTCCTTCTGTAAAATAAAGGCTGCAGTCTCTGTGAAGTTCCCTGCACATCAGATAATTCATTCGCTTCTCTT
>NZ_JBWJVP010000108.1:0-31363 GCF_056339915.1 Blautia sp. ZXY-1-B12
CCCGGGATGATCGTTCATTTTGATGTGAGCAGGGAGCGTTCTGTCAAGGCGATTGAAGCTGCCATGCTTCATGACCAGAAGATTTTTCTGGTTACTCAGATTGATCCTGAGGTGGAATCACCGGATACTGGCAGGTGTATATCATGTAGGAACCATTGCCTATATCAAACAGGTTGTGAAACTTCCGCAGAACCTTTTGCGGGTACTTGTAGAGGGAACGGGAAGAGCCACACTTGTGAAATTTGAACAGGAGTTTCCGTTTATCAGAAGTGAGATCACACCTGTTGATGAAGAAGAAATGCAGATGCCGGAACCAGTGATGGAAGCCATGCACAGAAGCCTTAAGGAATTATTCCACAGATACTGCATGGAAAATGGAAAAGTCAGCAAAGAGCTGGTAGCACAGATTTTAAATATAGATAATGTTGAGGAACTGGTTGAGCAGATTGCCGTAAATATTCCTTTATCTTATCAGAATAAGCAGAAGATCCTGGAGGCACTTACACTGGAGGAACGTTATGAAGTTCTGGGTGCAATCCTTGGAAATGAGATTGAGATCATGCAGATTGGCAGAGATCTCCAGAAAAAAGTGAAGGCCAGAATTGATAAGAATCAGAGAGAATATATTCTCAGAGAGCAGCTGAAACTGATACGTGAGGAACTGGGTGAGGATAATACTGCGGATGACGCAGAGGAGTTTAAGAAGAAACTCCAGGAACTTCAGGCCGGCGATGAGGTAAAAGAGAAGATCAGCAAAGAAATCGAGAGATTTAAGAATACCAACAGCAATGTATCCGAGAATGCAGTACTGCGTGGTTATATTGAGACCATGCTGGCACTTCCGTGGGAGAAGAAATCCACAGATTCTGATGATCTGAAAGAAGCATGGAAAGTACTTCAGGAAGGTCATTACGGTCTGAAAGATGTGAAGGAGCGTGTGATGGAGTTCCTTTCCGTCTGCAAACTGACACATAAGGGAAAAAGCCCGATCCTTTGTCTGGTAGGACCTCCCGGAACAGGTAAAACCTCCATTGCCCGATCGATTGCAGAAGCAATGCATAAGAAATATGTACGTATCTGTCTGGGCGGTGTGAGAGATGAGGCTGAGATCCGGGGCCACAGAAAGACTTATGTAGGAGCAATGCCGGAAGGATCACTGCAGCATTACAGCAGGCAGGAGTGAGCAATCCTCTGATGCTTCTGGATGAGATTGACAAGACCAGCAGTGATTATAAAGGAGATACTTCTGCGGCACTTCTTGAGGTGCTTGATCCGGAACAGAACAGCAGATTTATGGATCATTATATAGAGGTTCCACAGGATCTTTCAGAAGTACTGTTTATTGCAACTGCAAACGATGTTCAGGGCATTCCGAGACCACTTCTTGACCGTATGGAACTGATCGAGATCGCAGGTTATACTGAGAATGAGAAGGAACATATTGCAAAGGAACATCTGATTCCGAAGCAGATGGAAGAGAACGGTATCGAGAAAGGTAAACTGACAATCCAGTCAGCGGCTCTTAAGAAGATCATCAACAATTATACAAAAGAAGCCGGAGTTCGAAACCTGGAGAGAACCATCGGACAGATATGCAGAAAAACTGCACGTCTGATCATGGAAGAAGATAAAAAGAAAGTTACAGTGACTTCAAAGAATCTGTCAGATTTTCTTGGAAAAGAGCATTTTAACTATCTTATGGCAAATAAGAAAGATGAGATTGGTATTTCCCGCGGGCTTGCCTGGACACAGGTGGGCGGCGATACACTGCAGATTGAAGTCAATGTAATGCCCGGCAAGGGTGAGCTGATGCTTACCGGACAGTTGGGAGATGTTATGAAAGAGTCTGCACAGGCAGGTATTACTTACATTCGTTCCATTGCTTCTGACTATAAAGTTGAGCCGGAATTTTTCCAGGAAAACGATATTCATGTGCATATTCCGGAAGGGGCAGTACCAAAAGACGGACCATCCGCAGGTATTACCATGGCAACTGCAATCCTTTCCGCAATTATTAAGAAGCCGGTAAGGGCAGACCTTGCAATGACCGGTGAGATCACACTGAGAGGAAGAGTTCTTCCGATCGGCGGTTTGAAAGAAAAACTTCTTGCGGCAAAATATGCTAAGATCAAAGAGGTGTTAGTGCCGGCAGAAAACAAACCGGATATTCAGGAATTAGATAAGGAAATCACAGACGGACTTACCATTACCTTTGTAAGTTCAATGAAGGAAGTGCTTAATAAGGCACTGGTATAAAATAAATGGTCAGTCAGTAAAGATTGACCATTTGTTGTGAAAAAAGAGAGGAAATCAATGGTTATTAAGAATGTATCATTAGATATCGTATGCGGTATTACCAGCAAACTTCCGGACACCAACAGACCGGAGGTTGCATTTGCAGGAAAATCAAATGTGGGAAAATCATCGCTGATCAACGGGCTGATGAACCGGAAATCTCTTGCCAGAACAAGTGCACAGCCGGGAAAAACACAGACCATTAACTTTTATAATATCAATGAAGCCATGTATCTGGTAGACCTCCCTGGTTACGGATACGCAAAGGTTTCACAGTCTGAGAAGGAAAAATGGGGCAAGATGATCGAAAGATATCTTCATACATCCAAAAACCTGAAGGCGGTTTTCCTTCTTATTGATATCCGTCATGATCCGTCTGCAAATGACAAGATGATGTATGACTGGATTCTGAACAATGGCTATGAGCCGATCATTATTGCAACGAAGCTTGACAAGCTCAAACGAAGCCAGGTTCAGAAAAATATCAAAGCAATCAAAGAAGGGCTGAAGCTGAGCAAAGATGGCATTATTATTCCTTTCTCTGCTGAGACGAAGCAGGGAAGAGATGAGATCTGGGCTCTGATTGACGAGTTGACCGGACTGGCAGCTACTGAAGAAGCCTGAAAAAATAAATATTCGCTGTTTACTGACGGGATTCTTTTCCTGTGAAAATAAGCAGCAGACAGACAAAATACGAGGACAAAAAATATTATGGGAATTATCAAGGCATTCAAGCTGGGATTTGACTATCTCAAGTATGATGAAGATGGTAACGTGCAGGATACGCAGCGTGCTGTCAATGATGTAAACCTGGACATTGAAGCCGGACAATTCGTGGCTGTTCTGGGACATAATGGTTCCGGAAAATCTACTCTTGCAAAGCACCTGAATGCGCTGTTGCTTCCGACGGAAGGAACTTTGTGGGTAGATGGGATTGACACGTCTAAAGAGCCGGAATTATGGAAAGTCCGACAGAAAGCGGGCATGGTTTTTCAGAATCCTGACAATCAGATCATAGGAACTGTAGTAGAAGAAGACGTAGGGTTCGGACCGGAGAATATGGGTGTGCCCACAGAGAAAATCTGGGAGCGTGTAGATGAGAGCCTGAAAAAAACAGGAATGACATCCTATCGTTATCATTCTCCGAATAAACTTTCCGGTGGACAGAAGCAGAGAGTTGCAATTGCCGGTGTCATGGCAATGCGTCCGAAATGCATCATTTTGGATGAGCCAACTGCAATGCTGGATCCGAATGGACGAAAGGAAGTTCTTGAGGCAGTCAGTGACCTTAACAGACGGGAAGGAGTGACAGTCATTCTGATCACCCACTATATGGAAGAAGTTGTTCATGCGGACAAGGTATATGTTATGGACAACGGAGAAGTGGTGATGCAGGGAACACCCAGAGAGATTTTCTCACAGGTGGAAACTCTGAAAGAATACAGACTGGATGTGCCGCAGGTAACACTTCTGGCACACGAACTTCATAAAGCCGGAGTGGATGTTCCGGAGGGAATACTGACTACAGAGGAGCTGGTGAATGCCTTATGTCAATAGAATTAAAAAATGTAACTTATACCTACAGTCCGGGAACTGCCTATGAGATCCATGCGCTGAAAGATATCAATCTTTCTATTCCGGACGGACAGTTTATCGGAATTATCGGACATACAGGAAGTGGGAAATCTACACTGATCCAGCATTTCAATGCGCTGATCCGTCCAACTTCTGGTACGATCACTTACAATGGAGAGGATATCTGGGGAGAGAAATATGATCGTCGTGCCCTGCGAAGCGAGGTTGGTCTTGTATTTCAGTATCCGGAGCATCAGCTCTTTGAGAATGATGTGCTTTCTGATGTATGCTTTGGTCCCATGAATCAGGGATTATCCAGGGAAGAGGCAGAAGTAGAAGCAAAGAAAGCACTGCAGCACGTAGGTTTCAAGGAGAAAAATTTCAGTAAATCCCCTTTTGAGCTTTCCGGCGGACAGAAGAAAAGAGTTGCTATTGCCGGTGTACTGGCAATGAATCCGAAAATTCTTATTCTGGATGAGCCAACTGCAGGTCTGGATCCGAAAGGACGAGATGATATCCTTGACCAGATCGCAGAGCTTCATAAAGTAAGAGGGATTACCATTATCCTTGTATCCCACAGCATGGAGGATATTGCAAAATATGCGGAGAGACTGATCGTAGTCAATGACGGAGAAATCGCATATGACGATGCTCCCAAAGCAGTATTTGCTCATTACAGAGAGTTGGAAGCCATGGGACTTGCAGCACCGCAGATTACTTATATCATGCATGCTTTGAAGGAAAAAGGCCTGGATGTAGATGTAACTGCTACAACGGTGGATGAGGCAAAAGAGAATATCCTTGCAGTTTTAAGAAAATGTAATCCCGGGAAATTGTCCGGTGACAGACAATCTGTTTCAGACAGTCAGTCGAAAAAAGAAAATGCCAAAGCAGAAACCTTAATTAGTGAGATGGAAGCTGATCTGACTGAGGATGGGACGAAAGAGTCTCATTCAGATGCGCCTGATGAAGATTTAAGCATTCAGAAGGAAACAATGGATAAAAAGTCTGCAGAACAAGAAGAGAATGAGGGAGGGCAGGAAGTATGATCCGAGACATTACAATAGGACAGTATTATCCTGCAGATTCCGTTCTGCACAAAATGGATCCGAGAGCAAAGCTGGTGGGTACACTGGTGTTCATCATCTCTGTCTTTGTATTCCATACATTTCCGGGATATGCAGTGGCAACTATATTTCTGGCAGCGATGATCATTCTTTCCAAAGTTCCTGTGAAATTTATGTTCAAGGGACTGAAGGCAATCGTGATGCTTCTTATGATCACAGTGGTATTTAATATATTTCTGACACCCGGAAAGGTTCTCTGGCAGTGGGGAATCCTGCATGTGACAGAGGAGGGCCTGAAGCTGGCCGGAAGAATGGCCATCCGCCTGACGTATCTGGTGATCGGTTCTTCTCTTATGACGCTGACTACCACACCCAATCAACTTACAGATGGTCTGGAACGACTTCTCAGGCCGTTAAATAAACTTCATGTGCCAATCCACGAGATTGCCATGATGATGTCTATTGCGCTGCGTTTTATCCCAATCCTTATGGAGGAAACCGATAAGATCATGAAAGCACAGATTGCACGTGGCGCAGATTTTGAAACCGGAAATATAATTCAGAAGGCAAAAAATATGATTCCGCTTCTGGTTCCGCTGTTTATTTCTGCGTTCAGAAGAGCAAATGATCTGGCCATGGCCATGGAAGCAAGGTGCTATCATGGAGGGGATAACAGAACCCAGATGAAGCCATTGCGTTATGAGTCCAGAGATTATATTGCATATGTGGTGATGTTTGCTTATCTGGCGATTGCGATTATATTCAGAATCGCAGGAATTTGATGAGATACGGAATAGTTACTGATTTATAATGATATTTTATATGCTGTAATCCAGTAAAAATGGGTTACAGCATATTTCTATTTATGAACAGAAAAAGGCATATTTTTATCTGTTATAAAGATTCTATAATAAACATTAATCGAAAGGTTTTAAAAGAAGCCTTTGGCAGGATAACCAAAGTAACCCCAGTTCTGATTGAGACAGCTTAGAGAAAGTTATATTTAATAAATCTTCTATTTTTTTTATCCGATAAATAACAGTATGACGATGTATAAATAAATTAGAAGCTGTTGCCGACAAATTCAGACCGGAAGAAATATATTGTTCAAGGCAGATGAGTAAATCCTGTCGGTATTCTTTTTTTATGTTTTGAAAATTTTTCATAGATGGAAACATCAATCCATCTGCTTCATTTGATGTAAATAATGTTTTTACAAGATATTCTGGCAAAATTTCCAGAAAAGATATCCCTGGTTCTTTTTTTCTTTGACTTAAAGCTATTTGAGACTGCATAAATGCAGTATGCAACTCCGTAATGTTTTCAAAGCACATACTTTGACCAAAATACATATGACATTGATTTAGAAAATTAGTCATTTTTTTGTAAAGTGTTAAGTTGTGATAGTGTTCAAGATTTTGGTCGACTGCAACAATTTGATCAGAATAATTATATATCATCTCAAGATTCAGGAGATATGAAATATTAGGAATGAAATTTTTTATAGATGGTCCATCTGCTGAGTCTTTTTGAAAAGTCCAGACAAAATATTTCTTTTCTTTAATAAATCCATTACGCGCAAGATTGAAAAAAAGTACTTCCTGATTAATTTCTTTCCCTCTTATAAGCTGTTCAATGTACCATGGCATATGTTTACTTGAAAAAGCAAATTCAGTGGTATGTTGAATTGCCTGTTCAATAAATGTCTGAATCTGTACGACATTCAGATATTCTCCAGGTGTAAATTCTGCAGAAACATCACTTAATGCCAATGTACCAAATATTGATTCATTTCGATAGAGTGGTGCAATGAGTCGCTTTATTTTGTGGAAGCGATTATCTGACTGGAAGAAAAAAGGTTTACGTCCATTATTTAAAAGTGAATTAAGACTCGGATTGATTTCTGATTCGTCAGGCGAACGGCCATGAGACAGAACATAATTCCAAAGTTCTCCTTTGGTGGAAATATCTGGAACATGGCCGGCCGTCATTAAAAGATTTTGTTGCATGTCAAAAATAGCGATAGGATTTTTGAGCATTTCTGTACATATTTGTAAAATATTTTTTAATGATGAATTTTTTAAAATACATTGAAGAATCTGACATTCCCAATTTTGATATTCTGCAATGATATCAGATATAGTATACAGTAGCGAATCTATAGAAATATCTGTTGTAGTGAGAACACTGCAGGAGAGAAAAACAGAGGGAACAGATTCGGGATATTGATTAATAAAAAGCATATGTGCTGGAAAGGAAAAATCTGGTGGGAAAGAATACGACGAATCAATCAGATAAAGAGTATCAGAGTCAATAACTGTTGTTTCAGGTAAAAATTTCCGTACGCGGGTAATTGTGCAGGAATTTTGATTTTGTTCTTTTATCACAAAAATATCTGCTGAAATTTGTTCAAAAATCTGATGAATATTGAGTTTCATAGGAACCCTCCTGTAATATGGACATTTATGTATAAAAATAGTATCTGTTTTTTTGATTATACAGACGATGAATATAAAAAACAAGTGTATTATACTTGGGTTTAGAAAGTGTACAAAAATATATAAAAAGAAAGGGGAAAATTATGAACGAATCAAGAAATCCACTAATGGAAGGTGCCAGTTTACTATATCAGGTTGCACCGGGAGCATTGCTTCCATATGAATATCGAGGAGTAAGACCGGAGATTAAAGCATACCAGACAAGTGCATGGATTGGAACTGCACTGATGATTTCACCAATTTACGATGTGTATGGACCGGATGTGATCAAGTTTTTTAATTCTATCTGTACAAATGATTTTTCTAAACTCGGTATGAAAGGGCTTCGTCATGCAGTAATCTGCAATGAAAAAGGACAGATTATGACAGATGGTGTTGCAATTAAGGTTGCTGAGGACAGAATCCGAACATATTGGTTAAATCCACCTCTTGCGTATCTTGTAGAATCATCTGAAATGGATGTACATGGGGAAGATATGTCAGGAAAAGAATATATTATTCAAATTGATGGAGAAAAATCTCTTGAAATTCTGGAAGATGCTTTTCAGGCGGATTTACATGATATTAAATTTGCACGTCATAGATGTCAGGATGTAGATGGAAAGACAGTACGTATTATTCGCCTTGGGATGTCTGGCAACCTTGCTTATGAAATTCATGGGGATATTTCAGAGTTTGTATATATTTATGATAAGGTTTGGGAAAGCGGGAAAAAATTTGGTGCTCAGAAATTAGGACTTCATGCCTATAATCTTTTTAATCATACGGAAGCAGGATTTCCAAACATCAATCTCCATTATCCGCTTCCATGGTTTGAATCGGGAGAAGGACTGGCCAATTATCTGTATCAGCATCCGGAGACTGCTTTTTATAATATTAAACGTTATCTGCTTGGCAGTGTGGGAGATGATCTTGAAAGTCGTTTTATGACGCCATTTGATGTTGGATGGGATTTCCTTGTGAAATTTAATCATGATTTTACCGGAAAAGATGCTCTTTTGAAACTTGCTGAAGAAAAACGCAGAACAGCAGTAACTCTTGAATGGAATGGAGAGGATGTAGGAAAAATTTTTACTACGAAACTGATTCCGGGAGAGGAACCTTGTGAAGATATTTCCGTACAGAGTGATGTATTCTGGAATGAACAGCCGGAAGAACCAGGATTCACTTATAGAGCAGATAAGGTATTTGCCGGAGAAAACCAGATTGGCATTTCATCTGGAAGAATAATTTCCTATAATTACAATAGTATGATTTCTCTTGGATTTATTAATCCTAAATATGCAAAAGAAGGAACGAAACTGGAAATTTTGTGGGGGACTCCTGGTACGCGTCAGATGAAAGTACGTGCAACAGTAAAAAAACTTCCTTATAATAGCGAGTTTATCCGCAATGAAAACAAAGATGTAGAAGAAATTCCTCATTTATTCTAAGGTTTAACAGGGGGCGGCTGTTTTACGACAGCCGCTTTTCATATATTGTTTGGAAGGAGATACATATTGAATAAAAAACAGAAATATACATTTATAAGTCTTATGCTGGCATCTACTGTTGCTGCTTATGCTCAATATCAGATGAATGTGTTTTCGATTGATCTGATAACAGCGTATCAAATATCTGCTTCTCGTTTTGCGTTTTTATTTACTGCACCAATGCTTCCGGCAATTTTTCTGAGCATTCCATTGGGAAAATTGTCTGATAAAATTGGCTATAGAAATGCAATACAGTTGGGACTTGCTTTTACTATATTAGGACTTACAGGTCGTATTTTTGCAGAAAGTTATTCTACACTATGGATTTGCATGGCATTTAGTGGCGCATCTTCTATTACACTGTTTGTTAATAGCGCAAGAGTATTGGAAGAAGTAGTTCCTGCAGAAAAATCAGTTTTATTTATGGGAATATATACTACGGCCAGTATGCTTGCGCAGACTTTTGCAACTGCAACATCTGCAGTTTTGTATTCAACATTACAAAAAGCCTATGTTGGAGCATTAGTATACGCAGTTGTAATTACTGTTATATGGGCAGGAAACTATTGTATAGAGAAAGAAAATGCTGAAAATACAGAATTCAGAAATGCAGATAGATCTTCAGAGCAAAAAGGAAAATTTTCGGAAGTTCTGAGCTGCAAAGGTATCTGGTTTACTGCAGTCAGTTTATTCTGTATTCTGGGAGCGACTATTACATTAAATACATTTCTTCCAGCTGCACTTATGGAAATTCATGGATTTTCTAAATCGCAGGCAGGTACTGTTGCATCTATGATATCATTTGGAAATATGTTTGGTGCAGTTATAGGGCCCGTTTTGTATCGAAAGTTAAAGAAATTTTCAAGACTTATCTTTTTATTTGGAGGAATTTCTATTATAGGATGTATTGGGGGATGGATGCTTCATGAACAAATCCTTATGATAATTATATATTTTATTACAGGGATTGCTATTGGAGGTGCAATGCCAATTTATTTCACAATGCCGATTAGATTAAGAGAAATTTCATCTGATAATATTTCTACAGCAGGAGGGTTGATTACAACATTTCAGTTAGGGGGAGCGGTAATAGTTCCATCTTATATTATTGCTCCAATTGCAGGAAATAATTATTCAGAAATTTTTATCCTGACTGCAGTTGTGATTGCAATTGCTGTTGGATTGGGTGTATTGCTTGAAAAAGAACTGGTTAAATTGTAGTAGAAAGGAAGTACTGATTATGAAAAAAATATTGCTTAATGGTGTTGATGGAAATTTCGGAGGAAAATCTGCCGGAATACTTCTGGAAAAATATCCTCATGAGGATTTGATTTTTACTGCACCAAGAGAAAAAGCACTTAAAAAGTACAAAGAAATGGGAATTGAAACAAGGGTGGCTGATTTTAATAATGCAGAAACTCTTGTGGAAACATTTAAAGGAGCAGATACTGTTGTATTGATTTCCATGCCTTTTGTAGGACCTAAAAGAAGAGCTGCACATAAAACTGCAATTGATGCAGCAGTACGTGCCGGTGTCAAAAAGCTGGTGTATACTTCTATTGTAGGTGCTGGTGAAAAAGATATTAATACATATGAGGTAAATGATCATGTCTGGACAGAAAATTATATCAAAGAACAACCGATACATTATCTGATTCTTCGTGATTCGCAGTATGCCGAGGCAATGGTTTCTTCTTTTGTAGAAGCATATGAGAGAACTAATGGAGTTCTGGCAAATAATATGGGGGAAGGAAAGATGGCGTTTATATCTCGTGACGATTGCGCAACAGCTGCAGCATATGCGGCAATGTCTGAAGATATTGATAAAGTTTTGAATATTAATGGAGCAGAGCTGTTAACAATTGCTGATTTTCTCGAAATTGCCTCAGAAGTAACAGGGAAGAAAGTGGTATATAAATATATTACGGATGATGAGATGTATGCATATTTTGATTCAATCGGAGTGCCCAGAACAACAGAAGAAATGTGGGCTGATACGGCAAAGAATTTTCCGTTTTGTTCTGATGGAATGGTTACTTTCGGGAAAGCAATCCGTCAAAATCAGATGAGTGTTTATACGAATGATTTTGAAAAACTGACAGGCAGAAAACCATTGTTTGTTAGACAGATTTTTGAAGATTTTTCGAATCATCTTATTGGTAACAGGACTTCAACAGATAATTAATGGAAAGTATAAGAAGCCTTTATTATTGTGCATGAAATAGACAGGAATATCTTTTTTAAAGTAAATGGTATATTTTTGAACAGTAATGTATCTTTCCTGTATCAGGTTTTTACCGTGTGAAATAGCTTTACCCTAAAATAGATTTATGATATTATTTAACAAATACATTAAAATGAAATGTTAAACTGAACTGCGAGGCAGTTATTGGTTATGAATCAGTAAACAATGAAGCAGATGATTTTTTGCTTGGGCAAGATATTATAGATTTATTTTATGGAGGAAAACAGATGAAAAGAATTGGCCTTGTAGTTGCATATGACGGCACAAACTACTGCGGCTGGCAGACACAGCCAAACGGAATTACCGTGCAGGGGGTATTAAATGATACACTGTCCGAGCTTCTGGGAGAGAAAATAGAAACTATCGGTGCAAGCCGTACAGATGCAGGTGTTCATGCCATGGGAAATGTGGCAGTATTTGACACTGACACACGCATCCCGGGAGAAAAGATTTCTTATGCACTGAACCAGCGGCTTCCGGGAGATATCCGTATTCAGCTCTCCGAAGAAGTAGAACCGGATTTCCATCCCCGCTACTGCGACAGCGAAAAAACATATGAATACCGCATCCTGAACCGCAAATTTCCGGTTCCGACAGAGCGCTTATACACCTATTTCTATCACTATAAACTGGATGTAGATAAGATGAAAGCTGCAACCTCATACCTGATTGGACAGCATGATTTTGCTTCTTTTTGCGGTGCAAAAGCGCAGGTAAAAACAACCATTCGTACAGTAACAGGAATTGATGTATGGCGTGACGGAGACATCGTAACTATCCGCGTAACAGGAACAGGATTCCTTTACAACATGGTTCGTATTATCGCAGGAACGTTGATAGAAGTAGGAAACGGTCAATATCCACCGGAGAGAGTAAAGACAATCCTGGAAGCCTGCAACCGCGAAACGGCAGGCCCGACAGCTCCGGCACAGGGATTAACATTGATGGGAATTGAATTTTTTGACTGATCTATAAAATGTAAAAATTATTGCATGCTACATTTTTTCAGACTGAATGACTGAAATGTAGCATGCAATTTTTTTACAACAATGAGTATGGAAAACAAAAAACGGGGGAGTAACGAAAAAAGTTGAAAAAACGACACAAAACCTATTGACAGAACAGAACCCTTATAATATAATAACCAAATGTGACGTAGTGCGAGATGCTTAAGCCAAATAGCCCAGGCGAAAGTATTTATCAGCGGTTTCGGACATTTCCGCATTTTTAGCACCGGCGTTTCCAGTAACTTATATTCGCGGGAAATTCCGCGGTTAATTAAACTATCGTTGATAAATAACAGGAGGTAAAACCATGCAGACTTATATGGCTAATCCAGATAAAATCGAAAGAAAATGGTATGTAGTTGACGCTGATGGATGTACTCTTGGCCGTCTGGCATCCGGAGTAGCAAGCGTTTTAAGAGGAAAAAATAAACCACAGTTTACACCACACGTAGACACAGGTGATTATGTAATCATCGTAAACGCTGACAAGATCAAAGTTACAGGTAAGAAATTAGAGCAGAAAATCTACTACAATCACTCCGATTATGTAGGTGGAATGAGAGAAACCACATTAAAAGAAATGTTAGCAAAGAAACCTGAGAGAGTTATCGAGCTCGCAGTTAAAGGTATGCTTCCAAAAGGACCTTTAGGAAGAAGCATGTACACAAAACTTTTCGTATATGCAGGACCGGAACACAAACATGAAGCTCAGAAACCAGAAGCTTTAACATTTTAATTAGGAGGTAGAAAACATTGGCTAGCGCAAAATTCTACGGAACAGGAAGAAGAAAAAAATCAATCGCAAGAGTTTATCTTGTACCTGGAACCGGTAAGATCACAATCAATAAAAGAGATATCGATGAATATTTTGGATTAGATACACTGAAAGTTATCGTTCGTCAGCCTTTAGCTGCTACAGAAACAGAAGGCAAATTTGACGTATTAGTTAACGTTCATGGTGGTGGATACACAGGACAGGCTGGTGCCATCAGACATGGTGTTGCAAGAGCCCTTCTTCAGGCAGACAACGACTACAGACCAGTTCTGAAAGCTGCTGGATTCTTAACTCGTGACCCACGTATGAAAGAACGTAAGAAATACGGTCTCAAAGCAGCTCGTCGCGCTCCGCAGTTCAGCAAGCGATAATCGACTGCTCAGACTATATCAAAAGGTTTACAAAACCCCGGAAAATCAAGGTTTTCCGGGGTTTTCTTATGCCTAAACGGGCTGACATAGTTTGACCTCATTTGACCAAACGAGAGCCATTTTCACCCAATTTTTAGTGGTTAAATATAGGACAACCGGCAAAATGGGGTCAAAAAACGGCCTTAGTGGTTAAAAAATAGGACAACCAGAGAGCAATTTCGGGAGTATTTTTGAGGGTGATTTTGGCACTCTCAGACACCGGATTTTTCACTGGAGGGTTTGGCATAATCTGACCAAATCTGAACAATTAAATACGATTCTAATGCAGGCACTCAGTAACAAATAACTGGGTGCTTTTTTGTTTCAGAGATTCCGGCATTAGAAAGGGCCGTCACTTTATGATTTTGAAGTGGCGGCTTTTTCTATTTCCAGAAACAACAGCAACAATTAGAAATGAGGCGAAGTCATGAACACACAAATCATCGCCATCGCCAACCAGAAAGGGTGCTATGTGCCAGTGGCACATGTTCAGCACCGACCGGAGCGGGAGCGGAGAAGCGTTGGCAAAACAACAACCTGTGCGAACTTGGGAATAGGTCTGGCACAGGCCGGAAAGAAAGTGCTTTTAATCGACGGGGATCCACAAGGAAGCCTGACAATCAGCTTGGTTTTGAAATGTTTGCTGATGATTGTAACTGCACCGGTCATTTGGGTGTTGACGCTTTTTGTCTGGCTCTGCATGGGGCTGATCTACAATATCCGGTCTGGTGCTTGGTCTGCTCAGCACGGTAATTGCTCTACTTGGCGTGGCTGTGCTGATTACCTATTCCCCGCAGAATGGTGTGATTTTGCTGGTTATGGCATTTTTGATTAGCCCGATGGGGCTACCGCTGGCTGCAATCTGGCTGCTGGGCAAGGTGCAGAATTTGAAATTTGCGATACAGGATTGGGTGTATGGGTAAATGATGTGAATATAATTTGGAATGAAAAGAAGCAGGACAATGGGAGATGTGACCCAATGCCCTGCTTCTCTGTTTATTCGGAACGAACTGTAATATATTTTTGATTGCGACTTTTAGGTTTATCGGGAATAGTCATTTCTAATTGCCCGGATTCTAAAAGCGGATTGATATGCTTCAAAGTGAGGTTTCTTAAATCTTTGAAGCCGCAAAATACTGCAAGCTCTTTCTTGGATTTTGGTGTTGTGCAAAAAGCCAAAATCTGTTTGGATACCGTTGATAGTTCAATAACTTGGTGGGTAACTTGGTGGATAACTTGGTGGGCGTCACCCCCTAAGTTGTAGTTTACATTTTTCAAGATGACCCTGAAATCTGTTGCTGTTGAGGTAAATTCAGGCTTATATGCCGCTGTATATCCAGGTAGCTTTTCGGTTTCACTGACGATTTTGCGTAGGCCACTTCCACGGCGTTCCATGTACTTCATGCGGTGGAACAGATCAGCAATCACAGGGTTTCGTCGCATCGAACGAATACTGTAAATATCGTATTCCTGAATTGAGCCGCCGCCAAACATACCGCCCGGAGATGTGATTTCCACCCGATCATCAAACATATCAATATGGATTTCGCTGCCAAGCACAATATAATCACGATGGATAAGCGCATTGACAAGAGCCTCTGTCACAGCTCGTTCAGCATAATCCGGCTTGTCTACACGATACTGTGCCTCTTTGACAAAACGGACTTTGGAATTATTGCGAATAAATTCACTGCCGCTTTTCAGTAGATAAATCAGATTCCCTTCGTATTCTTTATCGTCCAGCGCATCATCAAAGATAGAGCCTTTCTCCAAGCCATTCCACCGGGTACAGAACATACGGGAGTTATAGACTGTGTGCTGATCGGTCATGAGCTTTCCGGCATTGGTCAAGACCCCATTTTTGTCAGCCAAACCGAAGGAGCCATAATCGGATGGCTCAAAGCGGAGACCAGTTCGTTCCAGATAGGTTGCTTCCAGGAGTGTGAAGCTGTAATCCTTTTTCACAGCTTCTGTTGTTAAGGTGTCAAAGGACTGATTGGTTCCCTTTAAGATTAGTTCATTTACAATGTAATCCGGGGCAATTACGCTTTCATTTCCAACACGGATATATGCTTCCATCACGCCGTCTGCCTTGTAATAATATGGGGTGCTGCGGCCGGGAGAAACCTCCAGAGCTAATAGATTTTTACCATCTTCCTGTAATGGTTTTAAGATAAACTGAGGTAATGGTGTGATTCGTTCTTTGATTAAGCGGCTGATCGCCTCAGCATCCTTTTGAACATCGGACAAGCCAATAGGTTTCCGGTCATCAGAGATTCCGAAAAACAGAGTTCCGCCGATTCCATTGGAAAAGGCACTGACACTTTTTAACCAGCTTTTTGGCTTTTTTATTTCGAGAGCAACTTTGAAATCACATTCTGTTGCTTCAGCAATGAGCTGTTCTATCATAAAATTCCTCCTTTGAGGTATTGGTAGTTTCTTTATATTATACCCATAAGAAGAGTTTATTTCAACGATAGGCACAAAGAGTTCAGAGAAAATATTTTGAGAGGAGGACTTTTTATGGCAACTACAAGAATCATGCCGCTTCATGTCGGCAAAGGCCGCACAGAGAGTCGGGCGATCAGTGACATCATCGACTATGTAGCAAATCCACAGAAAACAGATAATGGTAGGCTCATCACAGGATTTGCGTGTGACAGCAGAACGGTTGATGCGGAGTTTCTTTTAGCAAAAAGGCAGCGGCTGCCACGGCATATCACAATGAGCTTTCGGCGCAGATCAAAGCGGCTGAAAAGCGTATGGCAGAGATCGCTGTTCTGCGTACTCACATCGTAAATTATGCTAAGACCCGTGAGGAAATGCGGGAGCTTTTAACGGCAAAGGCAAATGTAGATCGAGTGCTGAAAATGGAGGTAGAACAGGATGTTGAAAAAGAAAAAGACCACGGCCAGCGGTAAGCTGGTTCTGGTCAAAAGCGTTCGCAGGCACTGGACATCCGGGGGATGTCCGTTTAGTGCCGACCGGAGTGGAACGGAGACCGCGCAGCCACAGAATGAAATTCTGTGTTCAAAGGGGCTTGGGGGCGCTGCCCTCAACAACAAGCTTGCCTCTTTTCTCTGGAAATAAAAAGAACCAGTGAGAGAATCGTTAAATTTCACTCACTGGCTCAATTCATTTCAAATTTCTCGGACAACTCTGTCAGTTCTTTCACCGTTTCCTGGGTGTGATGCAACAGGGTGTCACGCATTTCTGGTGGACAGCTGGAATAAAGCATTTTCCCCTTTTCGATATTGGCGATTTGCTTTACAGAAACATGGCTCAGATCAGAAAGTTCCTGTTGTGTCAGTTCTTTATTCTTTCGAGTTTCCCACATTTTTTGCCCTAAAGCAGTTAAATCATCAATCGGCATAATCACTCACCTCAAGTATATTCTATCGTGCCGATTTACACAAAGGAATAACCTTATTATGCCGGTTGATAGGTTTGATTATATCGATTATAAAACTGAGGATACAAACTCAATTAAAGAGTAATGAAGGATGCAAACTTACCTGTGTTTGTGACAGCATTCGGCGCGGTCTGAAGCAACTGGCAAAGTATTTTTAGGATAGAATAACAAAGGGCGCAAGGTCTCAAAGTGTTTCCGGCACAGGGGCTTGCGCCTTATCTATATTTGGCCATTTAATAGGTTTGATTGTGCAGATTAAAATTTAATATCTTTATGAAATCTTCAAATTTCCCCCGTATCCTGTTGTTAAAACCAAAAGAAAGGACAAAAGGATATGGATATGATTTTGGAAATAACCGGCCTTTGCAAAAATTTCAACGGGCAGACAGCCGTAAATAACATATCGCTGAACATTGAAAGAAATTCCGTCTATGGATTGTTAGGACCAAATGGAGCCGGAAAATCTACAACACTCAAAATGATAACAGGTATTTTGAGGCCCACATCTGGGAGTATTGAGTTTGACGGCCACGCATGGAAACGCAGCGACTTAAACCATATTGGAGTGTTAATTGAAATGCCGCCGCTTTATGAAAATTTGACCGCCTATGAAAATCTGAAAGTAAGGACTACTATTTTAGGGCTGACAGATAAGCGGATTGACGAAGTGCTACAAATCGTCCGGCTGACGGAAACAGGCAAGAAAAGAGCCGGACAGTTTTCTCTTGGTATGAAACAGCGTCTTGGAATTGCAGTTGCATTACTAAACAACCCGAAGCTGCTCATACTTGATGAACCAACCAACGGGCTTGACCCGATTGGGATTGAAGAACTTAGAGAGCTTATCCGTTCCTTTCCTGCAAAGGGTATTACCGTTATTTTATCAAGTCATATTCTCTCCGAGGTACAACAGACCGCTGACCACATCGGCATTATTGCGGGCGGCGTCTTAGGCTATGAGGGGAAACTTAATGCAAACGAAAATTTGGAACATCTTTTTATGGACGTTGTAAAAAGCAATCACAGGGAGGGTTAAGGCATGGACTATCTAAAATCAGAACATTTGAAATTCAAGAGGACAATATCGAACAAACTGATTTTCATTGTTCCGCTAATTACGGCTATTTTTGCATGGCTTATGGGTGGATATATAGGGTATCAGTACATGACGCTTTACTGGTGGTATGCGTTCCTGCTTCCGGGAGCAATCGCAATTTTGTGTTCTTTGTCACACAGAAAAGAAGAAAACGCCGGGAAATACTATTCGGTATTTTCTATGCCTGTAAATCTTTCGAGATTTGAATTTGCCAAGGGCATTATCTTAGTCGAAAAACTGCTTGTTTCAGCGATATTTTTAGCATTGCTCATTTCTATCAGTAATATCATTGCTCCGGCAACGGCAGTATATTCTCTTTTACACAGCATTACAGGAAGTATCGGAATTATCCTTGCGTCTGTCTGGCAAATCCCTTTGTGTCTGTACTTAGCACGCAAAACGGGAATGTTTGTGCCGATTGTGTTAAATACAATACTTGGGATTGTCCTATCTACTGCTACCGCATTAGGAAATACAATAGCATGGTGGTTTGTACCGTATTGTTGGGCAGCAAAACTGGCAGAGCCACTTATGGGAATTGAAATAAACGGAACTTATGCGGGGAATTGTGGATTTTCTATAGCCATTATGATTTCCATTTCGTTGTCAATACTCTTGTTTCTTATTTTATCCTATGCCGACGCAAAGGATTTTTCCAAAGGGAGGTAGACAGAAATGGGTTTTATTTATGCGCTTCGTTCTGAACAGGAAAAAACGAAGCATACATCGTTTTGGGCTATTCATTTTTGTGTACCCGTTATGGGGGCATTGTTATTTCTTGCTTACTATTCCCAGTATGCCAGCACCGCAGACAGTAAAAAGCTCAAAATGATATTGGAAATTACGACAACGTTTTTTCCGGTGTTGATAAGCGTTATTGTTGGTCTGAACGTTGCACTGGAAGAAAAGGCTTCACACTTCCAAACGCTGCTTGCTGTACCAAACAGACACAAAAATATGCTTGCAAAATTAACTTATCTTTATGGTTCGGGGGTATTTGCATTGTTCTTTCTGTTCCTGTTATTTGTGATTGGCATACATCTTTTGGGAATAGCTGATACAGTGCAGCTCGGAATGCTCATTGGAGCCGCCGCCGGGATGGCCTTTTGTAATTTTATAATATACATCTTGCACCTGTTCCTTAGCTTCAAATTTGGATTAGGGTTATCCCTGTTTTGGGGCGTGTTTGAAAGTCTGCAATGTATCTTATATAGCAATATTGAGCTGAAAGGTGTAGCCCGGTATATCCCCTTTGCATGGTCTATGAATTGGGTACAGGATATTTTGAGCCGACAAATTTTCAACTATGGAACAGAAAAAATATGGATTGCAGCATTAACGACAGGTGGCTTGTTGCTGACCTTATTATGGTTTTCTCATTGGGAGGGAAGAAAAAATTATGAATAAAAGCAAAAAAATAATGCTACTTCTGCTGTTTACCTTTATCGTTTGTGTGGCTCTTGCTGGCTGTACTTTACAGGACAGAATCGAAGAATATTCCAGTGACAAGGAACAATGCTATTTGAATACGGAAAATGTAACACGTTTTTCCTATAAAGGTAACGATTACACCATTTTGGCAGATACCGTATCAAATGGCGGGCTTGGAGAATGGATTGGATATATCCGGCAGCTTGCCGCCATAGACGAGAACGGAAAAATATTGCTGCAAGAAAATGTTGAAACGGAAACTTTTCAATCCTTAGCGGATTTGGCGGAGAAAGCACCAGAAGCCGCTTACATTATTCCTTTTCTCAATGTATATGCGGCTCCTAACGCAGACGATTATCTTATTGTAGATGTAAACGGAGGGTATCATAAAGCTGTTATCAGCGAAAATGTCAAAGATAGCGATACTGTTTTTGATTTTAAGAAAACAGAAGAATCTATAAATGACAGCTTTGAAGTCAATCCAGAAAATGCGACACAACTTCTTTGGGGCGGGACGGTTTATCAAGTAACGTCTGATATGGTATCAGATGATGAATTAGGCAGCTACATTGATATTCTCGCTGAAAGTGTTACATTCGATACAGAAACGAAAATCCCTTTGTCAAAAGAAGATTTAAGCAAGATTGACTGGTACGGGGAAAATGCCGGACAGGGGCGAGAGTCTTGGTTTTACACAGATGTCTATGAGATTTACGGAACCGATAAAGCGGAAGCGGTTGCGGTCAATGTAAATGATAACTACTATATTGCAAAGCGACAATGACAGCTTTCCTACCTTCCTACCCTTGGAGCTTGTGTTATACTAAAAAGGACAACGAAAGGAGGCAACAATATGGCAGCGATCCTTATGATTGATGATGAACAGGCTATTTTAGAGCTTGTCAAAAACGGGCTGCGAAAGGATGGGCATTTCGTGACCACTTATACCTCTGCCGCACAGGTACCGATTGATAAGCTGAACAGATATGACTTGATTATACTGGATATTATGATGCCAGATGTAGACGGCTTTTCCTATTGTGATAAAATTCGTTCCCTTGTAGACTGTCCTATTCTTTTTCTGACGGCAAAGACAATGGAGCATGACATCACATTTGGGCTTGGTCTGGGAGCAGACGACTATCTGACAAAACCATTTCGTATTGCAGAATTGCGGGCGAGAGTAAACGCCCACTTACGGCGTGAACGTAGGGAACGACATACCGCACTTACCTTTGACCGCATAAAAATTGATTTATCTGAAAAAGAATTACGGATAGATAACACGCCTGTTGCCTTAACGAAAAGCGAATATCTGATTTGTGAATATCTTGCAAGGAATAAAGGACAGGTATTTTCAAAAGAACAGATTTACGAAGCTGTTTTCAGCTTAGAGGGCGACAGTGATAATTCTACGATTTCTACTCATATCAAGAATATCCGGTCAAAATTGAACAAACTGGATATTCAGCCGATAGCGACAGTCTGGGGGATTGGATATAAATGGGAATGAAAAAAACAACATCACTGAAAGCGTCTTTTTGGAAATTCTTATGTATGCTGTTGATTGGACTAATAGGTGCGGTGGCAATACCATTTGGTCTTATTTTAGCTGGAACCAGTACAGGGCTTATTACCTATGCGGATTATTCAGAACGCTGCACAAAAGATCTTGCTCCTGTTATTGCCGCAACGCCGGATTTGGCAGATGTGCAGCTTCCTATGGGCTGTGAATATTTGGTGCTGGATAAAAATTATCAAGTGACGGAAACGACCTTAGAGGGCGACGATTTGGACCGGGCTATGGAATACGCAATATCCGGGCAGATAAATACAAACCTCAACAAACAGTATTTGCTTGTGACCCGCGAAAATGAATATGTAGTGCTGCAATATTACATAGGTTCACAGTTTACAAATGAATAGCTTTATGAGCATTTTCCCTCACCGGAAATTCTACTTTATATTTTTATAGCAATCAACTGTATTGCAGTATGCGTGATATTGACAGCGAAGTTTGCAAAAAATATGAGAGACGCAGCTCTCCCCACTTTTTGAAGCGACAAGGCAGGTAGCAGAACAAAATCTTGGTTTTGAAGTGGGACATTCAAAAATCAGAGAATTTGAGGACGTACTTTGTTCTTTTGCAAACATGAAAGATAATCTGAAAATATCTTTAGAGAAGCAATGGAACGCGGAACAGTTACAGAGAGAACAGATTGCAGCACTCGCTCACGATTTGAAAACACCTCTGACCGTCATTCAAGGAAATATTGATTTGATAAATGAAACGGAGCTTGACGACGAACAACGTCTATATGCGAGTTACATCACTGAAAGCTCCGAGCGGATAGGCATTTATATTAAAGCGTTAATTGACATTTCCCGGACAATCGCCGGGTATCAGCTTCATTTGGAGAAATTTGATATAGCTGATTACATGGGCCAGATTAAAGCGCAGGCAAGCTCTTTATGCCTTACCAAAGGAATTTGTCTGCAACTGGAAACGGGGGCTAACCTGGGCACACTCAAGGCGGATAAGCTGCTGTTGGAACGGGCAATTATGAACGTGATAAGCAATGCGTTAGACTATTCTCCACCACAGGGGACAATTTATGTAACGGTGCAAAAAACAGACTGCTTTTTGCATATATCTATAACGGACGAGGGAGGCGGCTTCACACCGGAGGCTCTACATCATGCACAAGAACAGTTTTTCATGGGCGACAAAAGTCGTACTTCTAATATGCACTTCGGTATGGGACTTTATATCACAAGCAGCATTATCAAGCAACATGGCGGGCAGCTTGTTTTAAGCAATTCTAAAAAGACTGGCGGCGCACAGGTTATTATCAAAATTCCATATTAAAAGTAGTGGGCGGTACTGTGGTATCGCTCATTATTTTTTCAAATCTTTATGAAATCTACAAACTTTCCATATAGCATATAGGTAAAGAATAAAGCTACAATCTGCCGGACGACGGCAAAAGAAAAAAAGCCGTCGTAGAGCAGACAATTTGACACGCCCATTTGAAACGGCGGCTTTGATTTCAGAGCCGCCGTTTCTTTGCGTTTACACAAACTAATGACGACTTGCAGGGACACGGTAGCCGCTTGGAGGTTAATTTGCCGTGTCTCTTTTGCTTTTTCAAAGCTCCCATGATCTACATCAATTAAAAAAAGCATTGCCCCTCCTCCGGGCAAGTATAGCATTGCATCGGCATTATCGTTCCATGTGATTCAGCATAATAATGACTGTTCTTGGCGCGCCAGTTTCCCATTGCGGGAATCTGGCGTTTTTTGTTGCCTTTTTTTCGGAGATAATCCGGCTGTATACCGGTGCCGTTCCCCACCTCCATTCGATTCACTCGTCAATCACCCGTGAATCGAAATGGAGGTACAGAATGAAGAAAATTAATCTTCGGAAACTTTATCCTGATGTTTATACAGTAGACTTTTTTGTAGATGTGACAGAGGAAGTAATGGAGACTATTCGAGCAGCTGAACGTGCGGAGGCTGTGTATGAGCGAAAGATGTATCGTTATAAAGCACAGTATTCTCTGGATTGCGAGAATGGCATTGAAAATGCGGTGCTGTTAAAGCCGCAAACACCGGAGATCATCAAACCTCTGGGAGAGATGTATATGGAAGAAGTGACTGCTGACGATATTCGGCTGGCGCTTGTTCCATTGTCAAAGAAATCGGAAGGCTTATATAATAAGCTATAAATGAGCAAGTTCGTGATTTTGCATAAAAAGAAAGACACCTTAAATCGTTTGTGTTGTATAATGAAAGTAACCAAACAAACATTGCAACATTTACGAAAGAAGGTGCCTCTCGCAAATACTATACATCATTCTACATTCATATACAACCAGTTTAAGAAATTAAATTTATGCAAATCTTTTTCGGGTTACTGTTCATACCTCGCGGGATATTACCAGTGAACAGTAACGTTTGGATTGCTATTTTTATGCAACTATTTCTTGCTGCTCTTGACAAAATAATTCTTAGAGATTATAATTATAACAGTGTTATATATCACTGTTATATAGGAGGTGTGCAAAATTAACGGAAATGGAACGACTTTAGAAAATATCCACCGGGCAGCGAAAGCAGAATTTTTAGAAAAAGGATATAAAGACGCTTCCCTGCGGAATATTGTGAAATCCGTGGGAATGACTACCGGAGCCTTTTACGGATATTACAAAAGCAAAGAAGAACTTTTTGAAGCCATCGTTGGTGAACATTATGAATATATTCGTAACCGTTTTATAAAGGCACAGCAGGAGTTCGCCGAACTACCAGCTGCCCAGCAGCCGGAAGTCATGAGTGATATTTCGGGAATCTGCATGTACGATATTCTCTATTATGCGTACGAACATTTAGAGGAATGTAAACTGATCCTCTGCTGTTCGGAAGGGACAAAATTTGCCGGGCTAATTGATGAAATGGTGGAGATTGAGGTAGATGGGACGCATGCCTATCAGGATGTCTTAAGGCAGCTTGGACGGCCCTCTCCGCATATCGATCCTTCGCTGGAGCATATTCTGATCACCGGAATGCTTCATACTTTTTTTGAATTGATCATCCACGAAATGCCGCTCAAAGATGCCGAAAACTACGTTAGAGAAATGCGCGCCTTTTATACGGCGGGATGGATGAAAATTATGGGGCAGTAATGCCTTATAATTTTTGTCTGTAAGTTAGCTATAGCTAACATAAATTCGGATATTGAAGAACATAGACGTGTTCTCTTTATCATAAACACAAAGAAAAGGAGGAATTTTTTTGAAAAAACAATCCAATTTATCACGCCTGCTGGAAATTGCAGGCAGCCATAAGTACCTGACCTATGCTTCCTGGGTGCTTTCTGCAATCAGTGCCCTGATTGCTCTGGTGCCATTCTATTACATCTGGAAAGTGATCAAGGAAGTACTGGAGGTGGCACCAGATTTTGGCCAGGCACAGAACCTGACTGGCAATGGCTGGATGGCAGTATTGTTTGCTGTCCTGGCGGTGCTTGTCTACATAGCCGGGCTTATGTGTTCCCATTTAGGGGCATTTCGTATTGCCACAAACCTGCGTATCCAGACCATGGAGCATATTGTTAAGCTTCCTCTTGGATTTGCCGAGAGTTTTGGCAGCGGAAAACTGCGCAAAATCGTCAACGAATCCAGTGCAGCCACCGAAACCTATCTCGCTCATCAGCTTCCCGACAGAGCCAATGCCATTGCAACCCCCTGCGGTCTTTTGGTGCTGTTGTTCGTGTTTGACTGGAGACTGGGGCTGTTGAGCCTTGTTCCGGTTGTGCTGGGCTTTCTGATTATGATGGCAATGACCGGAAAGCAGATGCAGGAAAAGATGAAAGAATACCAGAATGCGCTGGATGATATGTCCAACGAAGCGGTAGAGTATGTCCGCGGTATTCCGGTGGTAAAAACATTTGGCCAGACGATCTTTTCCTTTAAGAAGTTTAAAGACTCCATTGACCGCTATAAAGTATGGGTGATCGCCTATACCAAGCAGCTTCGGATACCGATGATGTTCTATACAGCTGCGATCAACGGAGTTTTTGCCACACTGATCGCCGGAGGACTGTTGCTGACACAAGACGGTGTGACTTCCGGTTTCTTACTGGATCTCATTTTCTATATCATTATTACGCCGGTTATTTCTGTTACGCTGACACGCATCATGTTCCAAAGTGAAAATGCCATGATCGTAGATGACGCTTTACAGAGAATTGACAGCGTTTTGCATTTGAAGCCTCTGGAGGAAACCAAACACCCAATGCATCCGCAAAACGCTTCCGTGGAACTGAAATCGGTTCATTTCAGCTATGACGGAGAAAAAGAAGTATTAAAAGATATTTCACTGACCATTCCTGAAGGACGAACCGTAGCTTTTGTCGGCCCGTCCGGCGGTGGTAAAACAACCCTTGCCAACCTGATTTCCCGATTCTTTGATCCCCAGAGCGGAATGGTAACAATAGGTGGTGTCAATGTGAAAGACATCCCAAAGGAGGAACTCATGAATACGGTGTCTTTCGTATTTCAGAACAGCCGTCTGATCAAGGCGTCCATTCTGGAAAATGTGCGTATGGGGAAACCGGAAGCTACCCGTGAGGAAATTTTGGCTGCCCTTCATCACGCACAGTGCGATGATATTCTGGAAAAACTCCCACAGGGTGTGGATACGGTTGTCGGTACAAAGGGTGTCTATCTTTCCGGCGGCGAGCAGCAGCGAATTGCCATTGCCCGTGTAATGCTGAAAAATGCACCGATCATCATTCTGGATGAAGCCACTGCCTTTGCTGACCCGGATAACGAAAGCCGCGTACAGGCTGCTTTCTCAAGACTTTCCGAGGGAAAGACCGTGATTATGATTGCCCACAGGCTTTCTACCGTAACAAATGTGGATCAGATTTTTGTCATTCAGGACGGACAGGTTGCCGAGTGCGGGAACAGTCGTGAATTGCTTGCAAAAGACGGCATTTTCAGCCGTATGTGGAAAAATTATCAGACTTCCGTGCAATGGAAGGTAACAAAGGAGGTGCAGTGATATGATCAAAAAACTGCAGAAAAAATATGCCCTGTCTGAACAGGGAGCAAAAGACCTGATCAAAGGCTGCCTGGCCTGTGTCCTTCAGAATCTGTCTTTTATGTTTCCGGTAGGTCTTTTATATTACATGGTCAGCGATCTGATGAACGGGGGTGTTCCCGGTGGGAAAATTCCATTTTATGTGGCAGGCTGCGTGGTGTGTATCGGCTTGATTCTGCTGACCACTTTCTTTCAATACAATGCGACCTATTTTGCCACTTACAAAGAAAGCGGTATCCGCCGCATTACCCTTGCAGAGCATCTGCGCAAAATCCCCCTTTCCTTTTTCGGGAAAAAGGATTTAGCCGATCTTACCAGTACCATTATGGCGGATTGCACCTTCCTGGAGCAGAGTTTTTCGCATTTTATCCCTGAGCTTGCGGGTTCGATCATTTCTACGTTTCTGATTTCCATCGGTCTGCTCTTTACGGACTGGAGAATGGCACTGGCTGCCTTATGGGTTCTGCCGGTTGCCTTTGCGATTGTGGGATTTTCCGCAAAGATTCAGGAAAATCTGAATCAGAAAGCGATGGATGTGAAGATGGCCTGCGCAGACGGGATACAGGAGTGCATTGAAACGGTTCGTGACCTGAAAGCGAACAACGCGGAGCAGGCATATTTAAAAGGTCTGGAAAAGAAGATCCGTGCCGTGGAGCATCGTTCCATCCTCAATGAATTCGGCCTTGCTGTTTTTGTGGTTTCCGCATCGCTGGTGCTGAAGCTTGGTATTGCAACGGTTGCGCTGGCAGGAGCTGTTCTGCTCATGCAAGGAAGCCTCTCCGTGCTTACATTCTTTATGTTCCTTCTGGTAGTATCCCGTTTATATGACCCTCTGCAGGGCGCACTCCAGAATCTTGCGGCAGTCATCAGTACACGAACCAACATTGCCCGTATGAATGAAATTCTCGATCATCCGATCCAGCAGGGCAGCGACAGGCTTTCCAATCAGGGGTATGATATTGTCTTTGACCATGTTGGGTTTGCCTACAATACCGGAGAAACCGTATTGAAAGATGTTTCCTTTACGGCAAAACAGGGAGAGGTTACGGCCTTGGTCGGCCCATCTGGCGGCGGAAAAACAACCGTATCCCGGCTGGCAGCAAGGTTCTGGGATATTAACAGAGGAAAGATTACCGTGGGAGGCATGGATGTATCCCGAATTGACCCGGAAACACTGCTTTCTCTGTATTCCATCGTATTCCAGGATGTTACACTGTTTGACAATACGATTCTGGAAAATATCCGAATCGGAAACAAAGACGCCACAGATGAACAGGCCATTGCTGCTGCGAAACTTGCCAATGTGGATGAATTTGCGGAAAAACTGCCGGATGGATGGCATACCAATATCGGGGAAAATGGCTGTGAACTTTCCGGCGGAGAGCGCCAGCGTATCTCTATTGCCCGTGCATTTCTGAAAAATGCGCCGATCATTCTTTTAGATGAAGCTACTGCTTCCCTGGATGTGGAGAATGAAACCTTGATACAGACAGCCCTTTCTCGTCTGATCGCAGATAAAACGGTTCTGGTCATCGCCCACAGGATGCGTACCGTAGCAGGAGCAGATAAAATTGTTGTCCTTTCTGATGGCACCGTGGCAGAAGAAGGATCACCAAAGGAGCTGGAAGAAAAGAATGGTGTATATGCCCATATGGTAAAACTGGCAGACAGAAAGCCAGAATTGGAAACTTTCATAAAGAAAAAGGAGGGCTGGTTATGCAAAAATTAGGCGTTGTGGAGGATACCCTGTTTGTCCCTATGCTGGGCAGAATCTATGCCAGTGAGCATTGCCCGCAAATTTTATATGATAAAAAAGCATTGGAATTGAAAAATAAGCTACCCTCGGACTTGATTGAACAGAATATGCAGAACCAGTATACCCTTTTGGCCTCTGCTTCCCGGTCTGCTAATATGGATCGGATTATTCGGGATTTTCTGGAACGCAGACCGAACGGTGCGATTGTCCAACTGGGTTGTGGCCTGGAGACAACCTATTACCGCTGTGATAACGGAAGGGCACGCTGGTATGCTGTGGATCTGCCTCATGTGATCGAATACCGGCGAGGGCTTCTTCCCGAACCGGAGCGTGAATGCTATATTTCCGGGAATGCCTTTGCAAAGGACTGGATCAAAAAAGTCCGCGATGAGGTGCTTGATACTCCGATTCTCGTTATTGCAGGTGGACTATTCCATTATTTTGAGGAAAATAAGGTCATTGCCCTTCTGCGTATGATTGGACAATTTGGAAATATGGAAGTTGTTTTTGATACCGTGAACAGAAAAGGCATGGCAATGATGCAAAAGAAGTACATGAGGCAGGTAGGCCATGCCGATGCGCAGATGTTCTTTTATGTCGATGCAGTGGAAGAACTGGCGGCAAAGATCGGGGGTAATGCAAAGGTGATTGCGGATGAACCATACTATCGTTACATCCCTAAAAACGGCTTAAAGATGTCCACGAAGGTCAGTATGGCGGTTTCTGATTGGTTCTGCATGGTGAAGATGATACAGTTGAAACTATAGATGCTTTTGCGTGGAAAAGAAAAGAGGTTAAATCTTGTTATAACATGTAATAAATGTTACCACAATCAACTCTACAATGATTTGTTTTCCAATAAATTAGAGCGATGATGTATTACTCAAATAAAAATTAAGCACAGAGTGATTCTTTCTAATTGGTAACTAAACTACTTAAAAAACTATTATATAATTAGTTTATATCAACTGATAGGGAGGTGGAAATGAGCATGAGTGAACTCCACAAACCAGAATGGTACGGGGAATGTGCTATAATTTCTGATAAATATAATGATTATGTTCAAATAAAATATAAATGCAATGGGACTGGAACTTTATATGATTACTCATTATTCCCTGGTATCAATTTAATTTTTATGGATTTTAACTGTTCAGATATTTTTCATGAACCGATTCCCAATAAAAATATCATTGAAATTCGTCATTACCAAAAGGGACGCGTTGAGTTTGAATTAAGGAATAATAAGGTTTTTCACATGAAAGAAGGAGAATTATGTATCAATGCTCTTGCTAATGTTCCTGCGGCATATTCTTTTCCCTTTGGATATAGTGTTGGATTGAGTTGTGTGATTGACAAAGATTCTATTGATGCGAAAACAAAACAAATTTTTTCTTACTATAATATTGATGTCTTAAATCTTGGACAAGAATTGGAAATAGAAAAAAAGTGGTTTTTATGCCGGACACCACAGCGATTGTTACATATCTTTGATGAATTATACGCTGCAAAAGGCGTGGAAGGAAAAGATTACTTCCGTATTAAATTATTGGAATTGTTTTACCATATCAAACAACTGCGGATTGAAGATCAGTATGAAGCAACATATTATTCCAAAGAGCAAATTGAAATCATTAAGCGTATCCGACATCAGCTTATAGAAAACCTCGACAAAAAACTATCCATAGAAGAACTCTTGCGAAAAGAGCCAATGAGCAAGGTCACATTTCAAGCTATTTTCAAACAGATTTATGGCGATACGCCCTATGCACATATCAAAAAGTATAAAATGAATCTTGCGGCTGTTTATTTGCAGGAAACAGATCAATCAATCACGCAAATAGCCGGTGAACTTGGATATTCAAATATTAGTAAATTTGCGCGAGCCTTTCAAGAAGTGTTTGGAATGCTTCCAAAGGATTACCGTAAAGCAAAAAAGTGATTTAACTTTTGGGCTGTTTTCTTGATTTACTTTTCCCTTTGGAGTAGTTAGAGACTGCAAACCGGTGTAGAATGGCAGTGTAGTTAGCTATTGCTAACTACACTGCCATTTTATTTGTTAGGGCAAAGCCCTGTTTGCCATTGTGGAGTTTTTCGCTGATCCGAAAAACGGAGCTTTGGAAAACAAATAAACCACCTGCTATGCAGGTGAGTCAGCATTGCTTCAGCTTACAGAAAAAAACCTCCGGTGGTATAATTAATGTAGGTTCGCCAACCGCACTAATATACACAGGAGGTATCCATATGGATAATAATAGTTTATCACATACAAAGTGGAATTGTAAGTATCATATTGTTTTTGCACCAAAATATAGAAGAAAAGTAGCATATGGAAAAATTAAACAGGATATAGCAGATATTTTGAGTATGTTATGCAAAAGAAAAGGTGTAAAAATTATTGAAGCAGAGATATGTCCAGATCATGTACACATGTTAGTAGAAATTCCGCCAAGCATAAGTGTATCGTATTTTGTAGGGTACTTAAAAGGAAAGAGTACATTAATGATATTCGAAAGACATGCAAATCTGAAGTACAAATATGGAAACAGACATTTCTGGTGTCGCGGATATTATGTAGATACGGTAGGGAAAAATGCAAAGAAAATACAGGAATATATAGCAAATCAGTTACAGGATGATCTGGAATATGATCAAATGACACTGAAAGAGTATATTGACCCGTTTACGGGTGAGCCAGTAAAACGTAACAAATAAAGATAAGCCCGAAAGGGCTTTGTAGGTAAATGATGTTGCGCTTGGCGAACCTATTTCGATGAGTCTTTAGACTCCAGTGCCGGTAATAGACCCTTATAGGGTCAAAGCAAACCACCGGCTAAGCCGGTGGTCGTGATTTAAGGAGGTTTCAAAGATGGAACAAACGGTGAAGAAAAAGTTTGGCATTCGCGATATTATGACGATTGCCGCAATGATGGTCATCAATTTCGCAATTGCAATGGTGATTAGTATGGTTACATTGCCTTTCCCAGCAGTATATTTATACGGCTCTGCTGGTATTGATGCCTTTATTGGAGCAACATTTTATTTGGTTGCGGCAAATCGCATTAACAAACACGGATTGTTGTTTGCTTGGGCTACGGTTTATGGACTAATCCAAGGTGTTATGGGTTATATGTTCTTGGTTCCCTATTTCTTGATTGTAGCCCTCATTGCCGAGTTATGCATGGTTGGCAAGAATACATACCGAAGTGCAGTTCGCAACCGAATTGGCTGGATGGTCAACTCAATCGGAAATTTTGTAGGCTGTGCCGTACCGCTGTGGTGGTCTTGGGACAGCTATCAGGAAATGGCAGCAAGCAGCGGTTTTGATGCAAATACCTTGAATATGCAGCTCTCTATGGTGACTTCTCCGGCGCTGATGCTTCTGGGTGTTGTCATTACTGCGGTTCTTGCAATTCTTGGTACATTGTTCGGCCAGCGGTTGCTCAGAAAGCATTTCCAAAAAGCTGGCATTGTAGGATGATGGCCGGAGAAAAAAAGCAAAGGCGGATTGACCGGATTGACGGGCGCACAGTTCTTTTCCTGACGCTGTGCGCCTGCCTTGTGACTTTCCTTACCACGAGTTTTTGGGGACATGGGATTTTTACCTTTTGGATTTTTCTGATCCTGTGCTGGTTCGGCTTGTATAAGCAGGCTATTGGATGCTTTGCGGTCTATTTGGTAGCGATTGTATGGCTGATGATCGAGACAAAGTATCAGATCA
>NZ_JBWJVP010000109.1:0-3935 GCF_056339915.1 Blautia sp. ZXY-1-B12
GTCCGGATGGCTCTTGACGATATTCAGATGACTGTGAGTATCATACAGATCTTCATTCACCTGCGTCACACAGACTCCAATATTGGAACAATGGTCTGCCACACGTTCCAGACAGGTTGTAATGTCCGAAAGGATAAATCCCATCTCTATTGTACATTCACCGTTTCTCAGTCTCTGTACATGACGACGTTTTACTTCTTTGGAAAGTTCATCAATCACTTCTTCCAGTGGTTCAATTTTCTCCGCAAGCTTCATATCCTGTTTGTCAAAAACTTCATATGCCGTATTTACGATATCTTCTACTGCCTGTCCCAGCACTTCCAGATCTTTCTTTGCATTTTCGGAAAATTTCAGTCCTTTTTCATAAAGCTCCTGTGCTGATTCCATAATATTTACAGCATGGTCGGAAATACGTTCAAAATCCCCGATACAGTGAAGCATAATGGAAAGGCTGTGACTGTCTGCTTCTGAGATATCTTTGTGGCTCAGCTTCACCAGATAAGTTCCCAGTTCATCTTCATAGCGGTCAACCTTGGATTCCATGTTTTCCACACGTTCTACGCCTTCTTCACTGTATTTATCCACCAGACTCAGTGCTGTAAACAGTGCATTGTGGGATTCTTCTGCCATTTTTCTTGCTGCATTGCGGCTCTGCTCTACTGCAAATGCCGGTTTCTCCAGGAAACGAGGCTCCAGGATCATAAACTCTCTGTCCTCTGCTGAAACAACAACGTCCTCTTTTTTGTCCCGGATTGTAAGACAGGCAAGTTTCTCCAGTCCCTTTGCAAAAGGAAGGAGAATGATTGTTGCAGTAACATTAAATACACTGTGGATAACAGCAATTCCTGCCGGTGTTGCTGCCTGATGGAAGAAAGAAAATCCAACAACTGCATTTATAAGATAGAATACAGTCATAAAGATAACCGTACCGATCAGGTTGAAATACAGATGTACTGCTGCTGCACGTTTTGCATTCTTCTTGGCTCCGATTGCAGAAAGAATTGCAGTAATACAGGTTCCGATATTCTGTCCCATAATGATCGGGATTGCTGCACTGAACGGTACTGCACCTGTAAGACACAGGGCCTGCAGAATACCTACGGATGCAGAAGATGACTGGATCACTGCAGTAAGAAGGGCACCTGCTATAACACCTAACAACGGATTTGAGAATTTAAGTAACAGGTTTGTAAATTCCGGCACTTCTGCAAGAGGTTTTACAGCAGAACTCATCATATCCATACCGTACATCAGGATTGCAAAACCTATAAAAATTGTTCCGATATCTTTTTTCTTTGAATCATTGATAAACAGAATGAAGATCACACCAATGATCGCAAGCACAGGGGAAAATGATGTTGGTTTAAACATCTGAATGATAAAATTATCACTCTGTATTCCTGTCAGACTTAAGATCCAGGAGGTGATTGTAGTACCGATATTGGCACCCATAATCACTCCTACTGCCTGTGATAATTTCATGATCCCTGAATTTACAAAACCTACTACCATAACAGTCGTAGCTGAAGATGACTGGATCACTGCTGTTACTCCTGCTCCCAAAAGCACTGCTTTTATCGGATTTGAAGTAAGATTTTCAAGAATCTTCTCCAGCTTTCCGCCGGAAACCTTCGCAAGGCCATCTCCCATTGCATTCATACCATACAAAAATAATGCAAGGCCTCCGATCAATGTTAATATACTGAATAAATCCATGATTATTCTCCTTTTCCCTTTTCATAAGTATATGGTTATTTAACTTGTTTCCCATCATAACCATGCTTTGTAAAATCATCCCCATGAGAATGTTAAATCCATGTAAAATTTCCAGTCATCATATTCATTCTGTGTAAGGTTCCCATAAATCCATCCGTATTTTTGATATAAAAATAAAAAGAACCATTGCAGGAGATATGACACTAACCGGTGTTCATCTCTTACAATAGTTCTTTCGTCAATCCGGATCCTGTATTTCGACAGTATTATTATCAGAATCCGCGGATTTCTTCATCCTCGGAACCAGTCTTATCAATAGAACGGATTTCCAGGAAATAACTGTAGTTATCATTTACCTTTACTTCCACTCTGTCTCCAACCTTGTGACCTTTCAGAGCCATACCAATGGGAGATTCAATGCTGATGCGGTTTTCCATGGAGTTTCCTCTTATGGAAGTAACCAGTTTGTATTTCTCAATCTCATCGTCTTCCTCGAAATATACCTCTACAATATCATCCATTCCAACTTCATCGTCTTTGGAATCATCAGAAACAATGGTTGCTGTTTTCAGCATATTCTCAAGGTAGCGGATGCGGCTTTCATTCTGGTTTTTGTGCTTCTTTGCCGCATAATACTCAAAGTTCTCACTCAAATCCCCCTGGGCTCTTGCTTCTTTTACAGCTTCGATTGCCTCTTTTCGTACAACCAGCTTGCGATGGTCAATCTCCTGCTGGATTTTCTCAACATCCTTCTGTGTAAGCTTTTCTTTCATGACTGCATCTCCCTTTTACTGTTTTCCAAGTCGTTTCTCTTTCATATATTGTGCCATTTCATCAGAAATATTGTCGATCAGATAATTTTTACTGCTCTGACGTTTCTCATGCCATTGCTGGCGGATCTGATTTTCTGTAGCTTTTATTTCGTCCCGAAGACCTCTGGCAGACATACGGTGGGCACCCTGTCCCATGATGATGATCTGCTCCAGTCCATCGGATGTTGCTACCGTTACCTGATTTTCCCGGCCAATCTTATGAACCGTTTTCTCAATGTACTGATCCGCTGTCTCAGCTTCTTTGGTGTAAACTACATGAATGTTATGATAGGTGATCACTTCCTCTGCATGGCCCTCTATCTTGTAAGCATCAAATACAAGAATTAACGTACATTTCTTAAAGCCCTGATAGTTGCTCAGAATATCCATCAGTTTTGTCTGAGCTGCATGGAGGTTTGCATCTGCCAGCTCTTTTAAATCTTCCCAGGCATAGATGATGTTATAGCCATCTACAAGGAGATATTCTTTTTCTTTCTTCTTAGCAGAAGAACTGTTGCGGTAATAGCTGCCGCTGTCAGATTTTGCAGAAAATGTTCTCTTAAACTGTGGTTCTTTGTAACGCTTGACCGGTCCGAATGTGCGCTCAAAAATTGCTTTCAGCTCTTCTTCATCCTCATAGCTTCCTACGCCGGCATTCCTGGGTGGACGATAACCTGAATCTGTCTGATTGTTACTGTTCCTGTTTCCTACTATACTTTCTTCACTATCCGGTATGGCATTCCCCAGTTCAGACTCGTCAATCCCTTCTAAGTGCATATAATCCTCTACTTCATACCATGGCACCACAAATCCAGCTCCATGAGCACAGAATACAGAACCCGTGGGATTGTCCAGGTCACGTTCGGAATCATATCCAATCTCCTCTACAATTTCATCCTGATTCTGACATGGGGCATAGCCCTTCAATGAACAGAATAATCTGCCCCGTCCCTTTGTATAGGAGGTTACCTGTGTCTGATAATCTCGCATCATTGATACAGGTGCACTCCCCTTCAATACCATCATATCATCCTCATCCGTTTCCGGCTGCTGGAAGGTTCCATTCATTTTCTGAATGTCAGTCATAGCACGCCCTATCATATCCCCCGGAATCTCAAGTCTGAACTCATAATATGGCTCAAGCAGGACACTCTTTGCTTTCTTTAATCCCTGACGCACAGCCCTGTACGTCGCCTGCCGGAAATCGCCGCCCTCTGTATGTTTCAGATGAGCTCGCCCTGTGATCAGTGTAATCTGCATATCCGTAATCGGAGAACCGGTCAGTACTCCCGGGTGCTCCCGTTCTTCCAGATGAGTCAGAATCAGACGCTGCCAGTTACGGTCCAGCACATCCTCACTGCATGCAGTAAAAAACTGCAGACCGCTTCCCGGTTCTCCGGGTTCCAG
>NZ_JBWJVP010000110.1:0-7255 GCF_056339915.1 Blautia sp. ZXY-1-B12
TCCGGTAATCATCGGCTAAGAGGTCGAACAGTTCCTTGGGAGTATGGCACACCTCTCCGGTGCAATAGTGAAAGTCTTGATCAAATTCAACCCTTACACCTCCATGGCGGCTGATATAAACTTCGGTGGTTTCATCTGCGGTCAGGTAGTCTGCAAAAATCTCTAACACTTTTTCAAAGGTCAGCATCTGTTTTCACTCCTTTGCTTCACTTTTTATTCTACTCATATTATCCGGTACGGATAGGCAAAAGACAAGGATACCGGCAAAAAGAAAAAGCGGAGGGAGGTGCGGCGAAGAAACGCCGTTCCTCCCTCCGCAAATGGAGTATCTATCCCCGTTATGAAAGTTTAGAAAGCTGGGTAAGGATTTCCTTCACACCCTCCCACAACTGTTCCTGTCGCTGGGATATATCCTCCAAGTCAGCATCGTAAACCCGCCCAGTCTCATGCACTTTGCGGGTCAGCTGGTTTAAGTTGTTGCTGCTTCGGCGCATCAGGGAAACAAGCTCCTTCAGCTCCGGCAGATCCAGCTTGACCACATACCCATCCAGCGCCATTTTCCGCAGATAAGCACTCAGATTTTCTGTTCCGTATTGCTGCATCTTTTGATGGATTATCTCCAGTTCCTCTGCGGACACCCAAAACAAAACCGGAACATCCCGCTTACGCTTTGCCATAGTTATCGCTCCGGCTCTCGTTTCTTTGGGGCGGCAGGCTTATGGACAGGCAGCTCCTGTTTGAGCTTTTGCAGGACAGAGCCTTTTTCTTTCTCCTGAACGGTCTTTCGAGCCTGTCTTGTAAACAGATCCACCAGTCCCGGATTGACTCGATCCACTATCAGATCGACACATTGCTGGGAAGTGGCACTATCCTCCGGCATTGGAATGGTCTTTGCCCATGCTTTGTTATCACAAGAGATCCGCCCATCTGCATCCTTATGCTGAATCGTATTGGCGAGAATAAAGTTCATCCGCTCTGCTCCAAATTCCTCCAAAATCTCTTGCACCGCAGAAGCAGTATCCAGCCTGTTATCCCTATAATGGGCACTGATTGCCTGTTCAATGGCAACTTTGCAAGAAAAATTTGCCTGGTCAGAAAGCCAGTATGCGTCTGTTTCTCCATGCTTAGTCGCGTATGAAGCAGAATGAAGATAAACTACCATGGGATTAAGTTCTTCTGGTTCTTTGCATACCTCATTGGCTCGGCTTTCAATACTGTCTCGGATCACATCCATATAGCCGGTCTCCAGCTTTTCAAAATAGTGGTACACATCTGCCAGCGGCGAGGGAGATTCCAAAAGCGCCTGGGCCTGGGCATCGGTCAGCTCCAGTTCCTCCATCGCCATCACGATGTCTTCACGGACCGTATACTCATAGGTGTGGTGCAGGATTTCTTCCGGGGGCTGGCTTTTCAGCCAGTCCCTGTATTTGTCTTGCTCAGCGGCCATCTTTTCATAAAGAGCCGTATTCAGATCGTTGGTATTCATGTTATCGCACCTCCTCATGCTGTTTTGGTTTCTTGTCTGTACTACGGGGCGGCACCGGGCGTTTCAGATGATCCAGCACCGAAGGCCGTTTGCTTTTGGCAACAACAGCTTCAGCGCGTGCCTGTCCCTTTCCGTCGATGTTGAGCAGGGTATCCAGCTCCACCAGACGGGCGTTTTTGCTTCTCAGTTCTTCTTCATAAAGAAATGGCTTTCCGACTTCCTCCTTTGCGGCAGCCTGCTGCTGATAGAGGTTATCCAGCTGTGCCTTTGCTGCCTCCAGACGCTGCGGCATCTGGGCGAGGGCATTGTCGATACGGGTAAGATTTCCGCGAGGGTCTGTACCAAGGGTTGCCCGGTGGGTCATCTGTCCTTTTAGCAGGAGCGTATATTCCTGTTTCCAAGCAGAAAATTCCACAGACATGGCATAGCCCCGGTAGCTGCCGATCTGCACCGGATCGGAGGTTTTGACCTCCTTGCAGGCATCCAAAAGGGCTGCACCGGCATTTTCCTTATCGGTCAGCAGGTCTCCACGGATCTCCATACCGGCAAAGCCGTCCTCCGGGTGCGGGTGAGCTGCCAAAACCTCCAGGTCAGATTCAAAGCCCTTGATAAAGCCCTTGTGCTTTTCAATCTCCTCCGGAAAGTATTTGAGCAGCTGGTCCTCCAGACGATACTGCTTGCTCTGGTGGTCGGCTTTCATCAGCTTCAGTCGGGACACCTCCACATCCAGATCCATACGCTCTTTGATACGGGGATCTCCGGCACACAGAGCCTTGATCTCAGCAAAACTGAGGGCTGTTTCATCCACATCATCGCAGGAGCGCACCGGCGATTTAGAAGTCATGATCTGGCTGATGAATTTCTGCTTATTCTCCACCGTCTGCCACAGATAGGCGTCGAAAGTTCCCTCGGTCACATAGCGGTACACATGAACAAGGGGGTTCTGGTTGCCCTGGCGCTCGATACGGCCCTTTCGCTGGGCAAGGTCTCCAGGTCTCCACGGACAATCCAGATCATGAAGTGCCACCAGACGGTCCTGCACATTAGTGCCTGCGCCCATCTTGGCGGTGCTGCCCATAAGCACACGCACCTGACCGGTACGGACTTTAGAGAACAGCTCCTTTTTCCGCACCTCGGTGTTGGCTTCATGGATAAAAGCGATCTGGTCGGCAGGCATCCCCTGGGCAATGAGTTTCTGACGAATATCGTCATATACCGTAAAGGCCGGTTCCTGCTCTGGCAGAGGCACAGCGCCTTCCAGTGCATGAAGCAGTGGATTATCCAGTGTTTTTGCTGCCTTGCTTGCAGGGGCTTTTGCCTGTGGTGTAGAAATGTCGCAAAACACCAGCTGGGTCAGCTTGTCAGCTTCGCCATCCCGCCAGATCTGCATGATGTTCTCCACACACTGATTGACCTTTGTTCCGGGTTCGTCCGGCAGCATCTGGTTGACGATTCTCTGGTCCAGCCCCAGCTTACGGCCATCCGAGGTAATCTTGAGCATATTGTCCTGGGACGGGTCAACGCTGCCGCTGTGTACCAGCGATGCGCGCTCCGAAAGGACTTTGACCATTTCCTGCTGATGTTCAGTAGGCTGAGCCACGATGTTGTGGTACTCCACTTCCGGGGTAGGGAGATTTAACTGATCGGCAGTCTTAATGTCGGCCACCTCTTTGAACAGGTTCATCAGCTCCGGCAGGTTAAAGAACTTGCTGAATCTCGTTCTTGCCCGGTAGCCGGTGCCTTCCGGTGCCAGCTCCAATGCTGTGACGGTCTCCCCAAATCGGGAAGCCCAGCAGTCGAAGTGGGTCATGTTCAGCTCTTGCAGGCGTTCATACTGAAGGTAACGCTGCATGGTGTAAAGCTCGGTCATGGAGTTGCTGACCGGGGTTCCGGTGGCAAAAATCACGCCACGGTTTCCGGTGATCTCATCCATATAGCGGCACTTGGCAAACATATCGGCGGCCATTTCTGCGCGTCCGATGTGGAGTAAGCCTGCCACATTCCGCATTTTTGTGTATAGAAACAGGTTTTTATAGTTGTGGGCCTCGTCCACGAACAGCCGGTCCACACCCAGCTGCTCGAAGGTTACCACATCGTCTTTTCGCCCCTCGGCTTGCAGCTTTTCCAGTCTGGCTTCCAGAGACTTACGGGTACGCTCCAGCTGTTTGACGGTAAAACGCTCGCCGCCGCTGGCCTGCACCTCTGCGATCCCCTCGGTGATCTCGTCGATCTGTTCATAGAGAAGCCGTTCCTGACGCTCCCGGCTGATGGGGATGCGCTCAAACTGGCTGTGTCCCATGATGATGGCGTCATAGTCCCCGGTCGCAATACGGGCGCAGAACTTCTTGCGGTTATGGGTCTCAAAGTCCTTTTTGGTGGTGACTAAGATGTTGGCGGAAGGATAGAGGCGCAGAAACTCCGACGCCCACTGCTCAGTCAAGTGATTTGGCACCACAAAGAGAGATTTCTGACATAAGCCCAGTCGTTTGGCTTCCATCGCTGCGGCCACCATTTCAAATGTTTTTCCCGCTCCCACTTCGTGTGCCAGCAGGGTATTCCCTCCATACAGCACATGGGCAATGGCATTCAGCTGATGTTCCCGCAGGGTAATTTCCGGGTTTATGCCGCCAAAAGTGATATGGCTGCCATCATACTCGCGGGGACGGGTGGAGTTCATTTCCTCGTTGTACTGGCGCACCAGAGTCTGGCGGCGCTCCGGGTCTTTCCAGATCCAGTCTTTGAATGCTTCCCGGATAGCCTGCTGCTTTTGAGCGGCCAGGGTGGTCTCCTTAGCATTAAGAACCCGGCGTTCTTTTCCGTCCGCATCCTCAATGGTGTCATAAATTCGCACATCACGCAGGTTTAAGCTGTCCTCCAAGATCTTGTAGGCATTGGCACGGCTGGTTCCATAGGTGGTATTGGCAGCTACATCGCTATAAGGAACAGAAGTTTTTCCTGTAATCTGCCATTCAGCGGTAAAGGACGAGTAATTGACCTCGATGCTGCGCTGGAGATAGTACGGGGTACGAAAGGTTTCATACATAAACTGCTGAATATATTCCTTGTTGATCCATGTAGCACCCAGACGCACCTCAATCTCCGACGCATCCAGGTCTTTGGGCTGGGCGGCAGTAAGGGCTTCCACATTGACCGCATAGGCCGGGTTCTGTTCTGCCGCCCGCTGTGCCTGACGCAGTTTGCGGCGCACATTGCCGGAAAGGTATTCATCGGCAGTCACATAATGGGGCGATCCGTCCTGCTCCAACTTTCCCGGTACACGAAAGATCACGCCTTGCAGTTCTCCCGCCAGTTCTTCTGTTGTTTTTCCGGTCAGCCGGCTCATATAGCTCATATCCACGCAGGCTTTTTCCGAGATAGACACCGCCAGTGCTTCACTTGCCGTATCCACCACAGCCACCGCCTGATGGGGCTTGATGGTCCGTTTGGTGAACATATCCGCCTTGCGTTCCAGCTTTCCGTCCTCGTCGATGACTTCCAGCGCACAGAGCAGGTAATAGGAAGAATCATCTGCATAGGCCAGACGGTTTGCACGGTCATTGATGAGACCGTATTTGGCAGAAAAGCTGTCATAGAGGCTGTTCAGTTCCGACTGCTTCTCCCGAATGGTGCTGTCCGGAACCGCTGCGTCCATCTGAAGGTCGATCAGTTCCTGCACACAATCCCGCAGTCCCACAAGACCTTTCACACGGGCTTCGGCGGTAGCGTTGAGGTCAGGGCACACCATACGGCTGTTTTCCCGGTAGTACACCTGTCCGTCTACAATGGCATAGGAATAGTTCTTCACATTGGGGTCGGCAGGAATGGAGGTGTCAATGGCTTCGCCTTCGCCCAGCTCCGGCAGCTCTGCTTCCTGATAAGTGCCATGAATATACTTCACAGCATCATGCAGCTGGTCGGAAAGCTCCAATCCCTCAATGGGGTTCACGGTGTAATCCATACCATGAGCAGTGCTTACCGGCTCCTGTCTGCCCAGCACCATTTCCGGGTGGTCGATAAAATACCGGTTGATGGCAAAATCGTTCTCCGTCTGTCCGGTCTGGGTCCATTCCGGCACGATGTCCAGCGGACGGTCCCGCTTTTGGAGAAAGATAATGTCCGATACAACCTCGGCACCGGCATTCTTTTTGAACGCGTCATTAGGCAGACGGATCGCTCCCAGCAGCTCGGCACGCTGGGCAAGATAACGGCGCACGGTGGAATCCTTGGCGTCCATGGTATAGCGGGAGGTCACAAAAGCTACCACACCGCCGGGACGCACCTGATCCAGTGCTTTGGCGAAAAAGTAATTATGAATGTTGAAATTCAGCTTGTTGTAGGCTTTGTCATTGACCTGATACTGACCGAAAGGCACATTGCCGATGGCAAGGTCAAAGAAGTCCCGGCGGTCAGTGGTCTCAAAGCCGCCTACTGTGATGTCCGCCTTGGGATAGAGCTGCTTTGCGATGCGCCCGGAAATCGGGTCCAGCTCCACACCGCATAGACGGCTGTTTCTCATTTCCTCCGGCAGCATACCGAAGAAGTTGCCCACACCCATAGATGGCTCCAAAATATTTCCGGTTTCAAAGCCCATGCGCCCCACCGCTTCATAGATTGCCTGGATAACCGTAGGGCTGGTGTAATGGGCATTGAGGGTAGAGCTTCTGGCGGCGGCATATTCCTCCGGGGTCAGCAACTCTTTCAGCTGGGCATACTCTAAAGCCCATGCCGGTTTCTCCGGGTCAAACGCATCAGAGAGACCGCCCCAGCCCACATATCGAGAAAGAACCTCCTGCTGTTCGGGGCTTGCCTGCTGTCCGGCAGCTTCCAGCTCTTTCAGCAAACGAATCGCATTGACATTTGCCTGGAACTTGGCTTTCGGACCGCCCTCACCCAAATGCTCATCTGTAATGCGGAAGTTTTTTGCATTGCGGCGCAGGTTAGCCTTGTATTCCTCATAGGAGGCTTCCTCGGCAGCTTTGGCATTGGGAAAGGTCTGCCACTGGCCATTGACCTGAATGGAAACCGGGTGTTCGTCCAGCACTTCCTCAAAGGTTTTCTCCGGCTCAGTCACAGGGGCTGGCGGCTCCGGCTCCTCGATATGCAGTCGTTCCACCACCACATCATAAGGCAGATTGTTCTTATCGCCCGGATAGACGGCCATGGTCTCGGAATGGAAGGTCGGGGATTCGGTAGCCGGTTGGGGCTGTTCCTGTCCAAAACCGTCCTGCTGACGGGCATACATCCCGCGCAGCAAAGACGCAACCTCATCCCAGCGGAAATACAGCATAGCCAGACGCTTTTCCTCTGCATCCATGACTTCCAGTTCTATGCCCTGTGCCGTGGTACGGTAATCGACAATATCGCCGGTCTCCAGATTCAGTGTCTCAATCTCACCGGAATAGGCTCTGCTCAGCCAGTAGGCGATCTCGCTGTTGCTCCTGCCGGATTGCAGCAGCGTGGAAATCTGCTTTTTATCCGCTTCATCCATCAGTCCATGAGCCAATACATCCCGCAAGTCTTGTTCTGCCTTGTCCGGGTCAATAGGAAGAAACTCGGTATAGTAAGCATTGCGGCGGTCTGCCCGAAGCAGCTGCTCGAACTGTTCTTTGCGCTCTGCCCGGTAGATGGGATATACCATCCCGGTGGGCAGAAGCTGTACGGTGTCCTCCCGCAGCTCGGTGATCTGATAGGCGTCATCCTCGATATACACGGTATCGCCCACGGCATAGACCGGGGCGGCTGGGTCATAGGAGGTTCTTTGCGGAATTG
>NZ_JBWJVP010000111.1:0-5211 GCF_056339915.1 Blautia sp. ZXY-1-B12
CACGCGCAGATCATCATGATCGAGCGCAGCGGCTATGTGTCCTATGCCAACTGCGGCCTGCCGTATTATGTGGGCGGTGTGATCAAAGAGCAAGCAGAACTGACGCTGCAAACTCCGGAGAGCTTTTGGGATCGCTTTCGCATTGATGTACGAGTACGGCAGGAAGTAACTGAGATCAATCCCGCAGAGAAAACCGTCACCGTCTGTGCACTGGACAGTGGGAAGGTCTACACGGAAACCTATGACAAGCTGCTTCTTGCCCCCGGCGCAAAGCCAACGGTTCCCGCGCTTTCCGGTGTCAGCAGTGAGCGTGTTTTCACGCTGCGCACCGTGGAGGATACCCTCCGCATCAGGCGCTTTGTTGAGGATCAGAAGCCGAAAACCGCTGTTTTGGCTGGCGGCGGCTTTATCGGTCTGGAAATGGCGGAAAACCTTGCAGAAATGGGTGTTTCCGTCACCATCGTCCAGCGTCCCAAGCAGCTTTTAGCGCCGCTGGATGCGGATATGGCGAGTTTTGTCCATGCGGAAATGCGCAGACACGGCGTGGCTCTGCGGTCGGGTGAAACCGTCACCGGATTCCGACAGGACGGAGATTCCGTGCTGACACTGTTGGAAGAAAGTGAACCACTGCATTCGGATATGGTGCTGCTGGCCATCGGTGTTACCCCGGATACGCATTTGGCAAAAGAAGCCGGGCTCATGCTTGGTATTCGTGGCAGTATCGCTGTCAACGAGCGGATGGAAACCTCCGTGCCGTACATCTATGCTGTGGGCGATGCCGTAGAGGTTACCCATTTCGTGACCGGACAGAAAGTGCTGATTTCGCTGGCGGGACCCGCCAACAAGCAGGGACGCATTGCCGCTGACAATATCTGCGGCGGAAACAGCCGCTATCACGGCTCTCAAGGCTCGTCTGTTCTGAAACTGTTTGGCTTGACAGCGGCCTTTACGGGGATCAATGAAAAGACAGCGCGGGCAGCAGGGATTGCTTACGACAAAGTCGTATTGTTCCCGGCATCCCACGCGGCCTATTATCCCGGTGCACAGTCTATGGTAATGAAGGTGCTGTATGAAAAAGAAAGCCTGCGGCTGCTCGGTGCGCAGATCGTTGGCGACGACGGTGTGGACAAACGCATTGATGTACTGGCAACGGCCATTCGCGCAAAAATGACAGCTCTGGAACTGACGGAGCTTGACCTTTCCTATGCACCGCCCTATTCTTCTGCCAAAGACCTGGTCAATATGTCCGGTTTTATGATCGAGGATTTAGAGAGCGGGAAGGTACGGCAGTTCCATTGGAATGATGTTGAGGACTTGCCTTGCGATGGCAGTGCGACGCTGCTGGACGTCCGCACGGCGTGGGAGTATCAGCGGGGGCATCTGGACGGCTTTCGGAACATTCCCTTGGACGATCAGCGGGAGCATTTAGACGAGTTAGACCGGGGTAAGCCTGTTTATGTGAATTGCCAGACAGGGCTTCGCAGTTATCTGGCCTGCCGACTTTTGACGCAGTACGGTTTCACCTGTTCCCATCTCTCCGGCGGATACATTTTTTATCAAGTCGTAACACAAGAGCGGCAGACAGCGCGGAGCGCCTATCCCTGCAGAATGGAGAAGCTATGAGTGAGAATTTATTTGGCTTGACGGTTGCGGCAGATAAAGGCTTAGATGATTTGCAGTGCCAGCGCCTTTTAAGAGAAAATCGCAGGTATCAGGAAGTCATGCTGCAATACCGATGTGCGCTGAAAGCAGGTTGGAAATTCTAAACGAAGAGTTTTCATTGCAGCATGATCGCAATCCGATAGAAAGTATAAAAAGCCGCTTGAAGTCGCCGTCCAGCATTATGAATAAAATGCAGAAGCGCGGACTTTCTCTGGATTTTACGACCATGCAGGCAAATATCATGGATATTGCCGGTGTGCGGGTGATCTGCTCTTTCGAGGAGGATGTGTTCTTTTTGGCAAAGTGCTTAAAAAAACAGTCCGACATTGAAATCATCACGGAGAAAGATTATATTTCACACCCTAAGCCAAATGGCTATCGCAGTCTGCACTTGACGATCCGGTTGCCGGTATTCTTTGCGGAAAAAGAGATCCATGTGCCGGTGGAGATACAACTCCGTACAATCGCTATGGACTTCTGGGCAAGCCTTGAGCATACCATCCGCTATAAGAAAAACTTGCCGATAAATGCTGAAGTCGAAACTGAACTGAAAGAGTGCGCCGATTCCAGCAGAGAATGGGACAGCAAAATGGAGCATCTACTGCACATCTTAACATAATGCGTCGAATATAAAATGAAAAGTACGCACTTTATTGCTTGTTTCGGTTGGACGGCTTAGGCTTGTCAGGGATCGTCTCATCCGCCCTGGGCGGGCGACCCCTGCGAGCCCCAACCAATTTCTCCGCTTTCTGGTTTTCAGTCATAGTCTTTTCTGCTTTCGGCGGACTTCCACGGCACAGCTTTTTCGGCTTCTATAATTGTAAGGAACATGGCTTTTCGCTGAATGGAAAGCGAAGCTGAACCGGGCTGGGGCGGTCTGTGTTAAAGCGCTAATTTTTTTGAAATTATCTTGACAAAATTTATCAAGATTGATATGATGGCACTAACAAGCAAGCGAAAAGAGGATGCGGAGCATGATCATCACTAAAGAGACGGACTACGCGATGCGCATTTTGCGGGTGCTGCTGGACGGGGAGAAGCATTCGGTGGCCGAGATTTCGAAAACGGAATTGATCCCCACTCAGTTTGCCTACCAGATCCTGCGCAAGCTCTCCGCCGGCAATTTGGTGCGGGTGAGCCGCGGCGCCCTCGGCGGCTGCGCGCTGTCCTGTGACCCGGACGCGACCTCCCTCTACGATCTCATGGGGGTCATGGGGGAGCGGGGCGTCCTGCGTGCCTGCATGGAGCCGGGATATGAGTGCCGCTGGCAGAACGAGCACGGGCGGTGCGCCATCCACTATCAGCTGGCGGCCTTGCAGCGAAAGCAGGACGAGGCGTTCCGCGCCGTGAGCCTGCGCAGGCTGCTGACCGGAGGATACGATCCCCAAGATACAAGCGAACCGTAAAATTTTAAGAGGAGGTACCCGTATGCTGTTTCAAACCACGGCGGTGCACGAAGATCCGGAGTTTTACGGAGGAGGAGATCAATCCCCTCGCATTTTTAATGGATCAGAACAATGAGTTTCCCAAGAAGACTGTCAAGAAGCTGGGGAAGCTGGGCTGGATGGGCATTCCCTACCCCAAGGAGTACGGCGGTGCCGGTCTTGATGCCCTGAGCTACGCCATCGCGGTCGAGGAGCTGGCCCGTGTGGACGGCGGCACGGAGACCACGGCGCTGGATAAGGGGGACTACTACCTCCTCAACGGCGGCAAGATTTTCATTACCAACGCCCCTAAGGCGGACACCTATGTGGTTTTCGCCATCATCACGCCGGACATCGGCACCCGGGGCATCTCCGCTTTCATCGTGGAGAAGGGCTGGGAAGGGCTTTGAGTTCGGCGACAACTATGACAAGATGGGCATTCGCTCCTCCTCAACGGCGGAGCTGATCTTCAACGACGTGAAGGTCCCCATGGAAAACCTATTAGGCAAGTGACCGGAGAAGAGGAGAGAATCGAAATGGAGATAAGAAAACGAAACGGGGAGTCTGTTCCCTTTCAACAGGAGAAAATTTTCAACGCCGTGAAAAAGGCGTTTGACGAACAGGACAAGGAGATCGGGAGCAGAGAGCTGGATGAGATCCTCGCCACCGTTCTCGACAATCTCTCCGTCACAGTGCCGCTCACCGTGGAACGTGTGCAGGACGAGGTGGAGCGAACGCTCATGGAGCGCGGACACTATGAGGTGGCCAAGGCGTACATCCTCTACCGAGAAAAGCGGTCTGCGCTGCGCCGTGTCCGGCATACCATCGCGCGGACGGTTGGGGATGACTCGCTTGACGAGGTGCTGCGCCGCATCCAGATGGATTTTACCGAGGAAGTCTACTCCCTCGCGGCGCTTCAAATGAAGTTTGAGAGTTTCTGTCGCCCGGGCATGACGGAGGATGAGCGGGCTGAGGCACTGACCAAGGCGGCGGTAGAGCTGACTACGGCAGAGGCACCCAAGTGGGAGTTCATCGCGGCGCGGATTCTGAACCACTCCTTTCGCTGTCGCAACGCACAGGAATGGGAGGGGCGCGGCGTCGGCGACCTCTATGGCAAGCTTCGCTATCTGACGGATAAGGGACTCTACGGTGACTATATCCTTGCCCACTATACCCACGAGGAGATTGCCATGGCGGAGGACTTTCTCTGCCCGGAACGGGACGAGCTGTTCACCTACTCCGGCCTTGACCTGCTGCTCAAACGCTATGTGATCCAGTCACGCAGCCGCGTGCCGCTGGAAACACCGCAGGAGATGTTTTTGGGTATCGCGCTGCATCTTGCTATGAACGAAGGCTCTGACCGCATGGGGTGGGTAAAGCGCTTTTACGATATGCTCAGCCGTATGGAGGTCACGATGGCGACACCTACCATGTCTAACGCGCGAAAGCCCTACCATCAGCTTTCAAGCTGCTTTGTGGACACTGTGCCGGACAGTCTGGACGGCATCTACCGCTCGCTGGACAACTTCGCAAAGGTCTCTAAATTCGGCGGTGGAATGGGGATGTACTTCGGTAAGGTGCGCGCTGCAGGCAGCACCATCCGCGGCTTTCAAGGGGCGGCGGGCGGTGTTATCCGCTGGATCCGGCTGGTCAACGACACCGCCGTGGCGGTGGATCAGTTGGGGATGCGGCAGGGCGCTGTGGCGGTTTACTTAGACGCATGGCACCGGGATCTGCCGGAATTCCTTCAACTGCGCACTAACAACGGCGACGACCGCATGAAGGCGCATGATGTGTTTCCCGCCGTGTGCTATCCGGATCTCTTCTGGCGACTGGCGGAGGAGAACATAGACGCGCCGTGGCATCTCATGTGTCCGCATGAGATCCTCACGGTCAAGGGCTACGCACTGGAGGATTACTGGGGTACGGAATGGGAGAAGCGGTATCTGGACTGCGTCAATGACCCGCGCATCGAAAAGCGCAGCGTCACCGTCAAGGACATCGTGCGGCTGGTGCTTCGCTCGGCAGTGGAGACCGGCACGCCCTTCGCCTTCAACCGCGACAGCGTAAATCGTATGAACCCAAACGGCCACACGGGAATGATCTATTGCTCCAATCTCTGCAC
>NZ_JBWJVP010000112.1:0-21722 GCF_056339915.1 Blautia sp. ZXY-1-B12
TGCACTTTAACTATTGCTATAAAATTACTTATGAATCAGGGGAAACTTATGACAGACGAAGAAATGAGCTGTCAGTAGAAATTTCAAAAGAAGACTATAAGAAAATTATAACAGGAGTATTACAGGAAAGACCGATTGATCAGATTGAAGGGATTTCGGATGTAATTGATAAAATGACGGAAAATGTTGAATTTGCGGATCGTTTTATGAATAAAAATGGTTCATTAAGAAAAACACCATTAAAGAAAAAAAGAGCTATTTCAAAACTTGAATTTTTTATTCCAGAATATGAGTATCGGCGATTAAAAAAGATGAAGGATCCAATAGAGACATTGGAACGTCCAGTGGAACATATGACTGTTTATCGGAATGATGGTTCCAGTGTGACTTTGACAGCGGAGAATGGACGTGTGAGTATTGTTGACTCCAGGGAGAAGAATGTAAGGCATATTATTGAGGCAGATTATTTTGTTTCGAAAATTTTGTAATGATTTATTACAAATACCATTGATGGTGTCCGCATGTATGCCAACAGATATTTAAAGATATTTGATGTGGATAGTAAACTATTAGACGAAAGAAAAAAATGAAAGGACATAAAAAAATATATGATTAGTTTTTATAAGAGTATTGTTGACCAGGACAGGGCTTCGATTGTTATATGCAATCTTAAGCATGAGATTATCTACATGAATCCGGCAGCTGTTAACAGCTATGCGAAGCGAGGCGGTGATAAACTTATTGGAAGAAGCCTGTTAGATTGTCATAATCAGGAATCCAGGGATAAAATACAGAAGGTAGTGGACTGGTTTGGGGCAGATGAGAGCCATAACCTTGTTTATACTTTCCATAATGAGAAGCAAAATAAAGATGTTTATATGGTGGCACTCAGAGAAGAGGGAAGACTGATAGGATATTATGAAAAACATGAATATCGAAACGCAGAAACTATGAAACAATATGATTTGTGGTGATGTTATGGTACAGGACGAATGGTGCAGGTAGTTATTCAAGAATGAGGAAATACGACAGGAACTTACCCGTGTGGTAAGAAGAAAAAATGGAATGAGGTAAGTAACAATATGGAATCAAAACAGAAAAGAACAGCTCTTGTCACCGGCGGAAGTTCCGGAATCGGACGATGTATTGCAGTAGCATTGAGTAAGGCTGGCTATTTAGTCTATGAGTTCAGCCACCGGAGGCTGTTGGCACATATATTGCGCGGATTGCACAGAAAAAGAATTGTGCTCCAATGTGCGTGGCTGGTGTGAAGTATAAGATTCTGAGATTCTTATGTAAAATTCTGCCGTGTACATTACGGGGAAAGATTGTTGGTTCTATTTACGCAAAATAACTGTGATTATTTTATAGAATCCCGATATAGCTCAGGTATCTGGATATATAACAGCTTTTTTCAGCTTTACGCTAAAATGGTTTCATGTTATCATTATTTTACTTAGAATAATTGATAGCCTGGAGCCATTTTTGATTGAGAGGTGTAAGGAATGGGTAGATTTGTAAATCCTGATAACAGTGCATTTCAGGTGGCACTGAATTCTCCGATATATGTGGATAAAACCGGATTGTTGGAATATACAAACAGCGTACTTAATACAACAGAAGCTTATATCTGTAACAGCAGACCACGCAGGTTTGGAAAATCATATGCTGCAAATATGCTGGCCGCTTATTACAGTAAGGGCTGTGATTCTGAAGAAATGTTTTCGGGGCTGGATATAAGCAGGGAATCTGATTTTAAGACACATTTTAATAAATATGATGTGATTCATCTTGATATTCAGTGGTTCCTGGCAAATTGTGATAATGTGGATAATGTTATAGCGTTTATTACGAAATCTGTACAGGCTGAATTGAGAGAGATTTACCCTGGCGTTCTGCCTGAAGAAGAGACAAGTTTGTCGGAAAGTCTTTCACGTATTAAAAATATTGTTGGACAGAAATTTATTATAATTATTGATGAGTGGGATGTTCTGATCAGAGATGAAGCGGCGAATAAAAAAGTACAGGAAAGGTACATTAATTTTTTGCGGGCAATGTTTAAGGGAACGGAACCGACAAAATATATTCAGTTGGCGTATCTTACAGGTATTTTGCCGATAAAGAAAGAAAAAACGCAGTCTGCATTAAATAATTTTGATGAATTTACAATGCTTGATGCAGGAGTGATGGCACCATATATTGGATTTACAGAAGCTGAAGTGAAGGATCTTTGCGAAAGATATCACAGAGATTTTGAGAAAGTAAAATATTGGTATGATGGTTATTTGCTGGAGGACTATCAGGTATATAATCCTAAAGCAGTAGTAAGTGTTTGTGTGCGGGGCAGGTTTAGAAGTTACTGGTCTGAGACTGCTTCTTATGAAGCAATTGTTCCTTTTATCAATATGAATTATGATGGTTTGAAAAACGCTATAATTGAAATACTTTCCGGTGCTTCGATTAAAGTAAATACAGCTGCTTTCAAAAATGATACGGTGAATATACAAAGTAAAGATGATGTACTTACGTATTTGATCCACCTTGGTTATTTGGGATATAACCAGAACAGAAGAACGGCATTTGTTCCAAATGAGGAAATACGACAGGAACTTACTCATGCAGTAAAAAGAAAATCTTCAGATTGGAGGAGACCTGATGGATACATTTGTCCGGAATTCTTATATGGGGAGCTTCTCGGGGAATGATGTATATTGGGAAAAGCCATTTTTTGATTATGAGGTGTAAAGAATGGGGAGATTTGTGAATCCGGATAACAGTGCTTTTCAAAAAGCGGTGAATTCGGAAATATATGTGGATAAAACGGGATTTTTATCGTATACCAATAAAGTTATTGATACCAAACAGGCATTTATATGCAACAGCCGTCCAAGACGTTTTGGAAAATCTACTACGGCAGATATGCTGGCTGCCTATTATAGTAAGGGATGTGATTCAGAAAATCTGTTTGCGGATTTAGCTGTGAGTGATACGGAAGATTTTCATAAATATCTGAATAAGTATGATGTGATACATTTTGATGTTCAATGGTTTATTACAGAGAATAATATCAGCGAAATAGTGAATACGATTCAGAATAATATAGTAGAGGAATTAAAAAAGGAATACCCGGATATCTTAGATTCTGATGTGACGGGACTTCCGGATGCGATGTCTATTATAAATCAGGAAACAGGAAACAGATTCATTGTGATCATTGATGAGTGGGATGTTCTGATACGTGATGAGGCACAGAATCAGAATATTCAGGAAGCATATATTGGACTTTTACGGAGAATGTTTAAGGGAATTGAACCTACGAAATATATGGCGCTGGCATTTTTGACAGGTATTCTTCCGATTAAAAAGTTGAAAACGCAGTCGGCACTCAATAATTTTGATGAATTTACAATGTTGGGATCTGGAAATATGGCGCCGTATATTGGATTTACAGAAGAAGAAGTAAAGGCACTTGCCGGAAAATATCATCAGAATTATGATAAGGTAAAAAGATGGTATGATGGTTATCTTTTAAATAATTATCAAACATACAATCCGCAGGCAGTTGTAAGTGTAATGCTTAGAGGGGAATTTAAAAGTTACTGGTCAGAAACGGCATCTTACGAGGCTGTTGTACCATTGCTTAACATGGACTTTGATGGTTTAAAGTCATCTATTATTGAAATGTTGTCAGGAGATTCTGTAGAGGTTGATGTGACAACTTTTCAAAATGATATGGTAAGTTTTTCCAGTCGTGATGATGTTCTGACATATTTGATACATCTGGGATATCTGGCCTATGATCAGAATCGGAGACGGGCATTTGTCCCAAATGAGGAAATTCGTCAGGAATTGTCAAAGGCAGTGCGTAGAAAACATTGGAATGAAATGGCCGCTTTTTCACGCGATTCCGAAGAATTGCTGGAAGCTACGCTGGATCTGGATGCGCAGGCGGTAGCAGAAGGTATTGAAAAAATCCATAGGGAATATGCTTCTGTTATTCAATATAACAATGAAAATTCTCTTAGTAGTGTTCTTACGATTGGCTATTTAAGTACGATACAGTATTATTTTAAGCCGGTTAGGGAACTTCCGACAGGACGTGGTTTTGCGGATTTTGTTTATATTCCCAAACCGGAATATAGGTCTGATTATCCGGCTCTTATTGTAGAATTGAAATGGAATCAGAAGGCTCAGACAGCATTGCAACAGATTAAAGAAAAGCAATATCCGGATTCAGTTCTGGATTATACCGGAGATATTTTGCTGGTTGGGATAAACTATGACAAGAAGACAAAAGAACATCAGTGTCTGATTGAAAGATATGAGAAAAAATGAATATCTATATTTGATAAAAAAATGGTTTTTCGTTATTACTGTCTCAATTAAGAGAATTGATAACGGAAAACCATTTTTTTATTTCTGAATCTGGTATTGACAGGCCTGAGGATTATTCTGAGAATTTTGTATTGCAAGAACAAGAGCTGATAAGATGCACAAAAAATGACAGATGGATTTATATAATATATATAAAAATTTTAAAATAAAACAAAATATATTGTATGATACATATAAAAATGATAGTATTACTATCATAAAATGCAAAAGGCGGTGAGCAGATGGAAAAAATAGAAGGCACATCTCCAACACGTGTGCGTCAGGCGCAGCAGAGAAGAGATAGAATTATAAATGCCTCTATGAAATTGTTTCAGGAGAAGTGTGTGGAGGATACTTCGATGGAGGAAGTTGCGAAACGGGCAGGTGTGGGAGCAGCGACGGTGTATCGTTATTTTTCTTCAAAGATAGAACTGGTAATTGAGACTGCAAAAGTATACTGGGAAAAGGTTTCGGAGAAATACTTAGGAGAGTTGAAGACGGGTAATATGCCAAATATTGCTGATGCAAAATCAGAGGCTACTTTGAAAATGGATGGCATCGAGAGTTCAGGCTATGATCAGTTACGGAAAATTTTGAATGTTTTTTGCAGGATATTTCTGGAGCAAAAGCCGTTTTTGAAGTTTCTTCACGAATTTGATGTTTTTGTGAAAAAGTATAATGTATCAGAGGAACATTTGGCTGATTATGAAAATGGGATTCTTAAATTGAAACCTTATGTGACCATTGCTCTCGAGAAAGGTCTGGTAGATAAAAGTCTTTCTTTTAACTGTTCAGTGGATGAGATGTATTTCTCTCTGACACATACCCTCCTTGCACTGATGGAGAAATTGGCAGTAGGAGGAGATATTCTGTCATCTGACCAGAATGTGGAGAGTGAAAAGCAGATCCGTATCATTATAGAGCTACTGTTAAGAGGAATAAGAAATTTCTAAAATATTTTTAATCTGGAGGTGTATCATGAAAAAGTTAACAACAGGGAAAATATGGCAGTTTGCAGCTGGACAGTTTGGATGGGCGATGCTGTCCGGGATTATTTCTAACTGGCTTGTATATTTTTATCAGCCGGATAAGACAGCCATCAGTCAGGGACAGACAGTATTTATTCCACAGGGGCTGGTGGTCTTCGGCATATTTACTATTATTGGCGGAATTACAGCTTTCGGAAGAATTTTTGATGCTTTTACAGATCCAATGATCGCATCTTTATCTGACAGATGTACGTCAAAGAATGGGCGAAGAATTCCGTTTCTGAAATGGGCATCTTTACCGCTGGCGCTTTCTACAGTACTGGTTTTCTGGTCGCCGGTTAATAAAAATAGCTGGATCAATGGAGTGTTTTTGCTGATTATGATTCTGGCATACTATCTATCCATTACCGCGTACTGTACACCATATAATGCGTTGATTCCGGAACTTGGACATACCCAGCAGGAAAGACTTAATATTTCCACAGTCATTTCTTTTACATTTATTGCTGGAACTGCGGTGGCGTATCTGGCACCTACGATATGGGGGATGTTCATTCCGGCATTTGGCAGAGTTGGAGCTATTCGTATGACCTTTACTTTGATGGCGGCTGTAGCGTTTATCTGTATGCTTGTACCTGTATTTTGCATTCGTGAAAAGGATTATGTAGATACGGTTCCTGCAAAGGAGTCAGCTTTCGGATCTCTTGCAGCTACTTTTAAGAATGCAGAATTTCGCAAGTTTGTGGCATCTGATATTTTCTACTGGATCGCACTTACCATGTTTCAGACAGGTCTTCCATTTTTTGTCACCAGTCTTTTGAAGCTTCCGGAAACGATGACAACTTTGTATTTTGTGGGAATGACAGCATTGTCCCTTGTATTTTATATTCCGGTAAATAAGCTTACTCCTAAACTTGGAAAGAAAAAGATGATTTTGTTTGCATTTGCAGTATTTAGCTTTGCCTATTTTTATACCGGATTTATGGGAAAAATGAGCTTTATTCCGGCATCGGTGCAGGGACTGATCCTGACAGTCGTGGCGGCTCTTCCTATGGCGATTTTCGGAATTCTTCCGCAGGCTGTTGTGGCAGATATTTCGCAGAGCGACTCGATTACATCAGGAAGCAATCGTGAAGGAATGTTTTATGCGGCAAGGACATTTGCATTTAAACTTGGGCAGAGTATTTCTATGCTGATATTTACCGCAGTCTCGACGATAGGGGCAGCAGAAGGAACTGGTTATAGAGTTGCTGCTTTTGGGGCAGCAGTATTCTGCTGTATAGGTGGAATTATACTGGTATTCTATAATGAGAAAAAGATTAATGGGATTATTAATAGGCATCAGTAAAGATTATAATACAGGCATGTATCGAATGGTGAAAAGCAGATAGCAATAGAATTATGAAAAAGTAACAGGAGTACATACGAATGGAAATAATACATGAGAATGAATATTTGTATAAAATGAATAATGAAATAGAACCATATCTTGCAACGCACCGTCAGGAGGGGTACGTTCCTGGTGCAGAGGATCATCTGCATCAAAAAGACACGGGGATAGTGGGGAAAATTCATGTACAGCGTTACCTGGCAGAGAAACCGAAAGGCGTGATTATAATCAGCCATGGTTTTACAGAAGCAGCGCCGAAATATGATGAGATGATTTATTATTTTCTGAAGGCTGGATATCATGTGTATATGCCGGAACATATGGGACATGGACAAAGTTATCGCCTGACAGCAGATCCATCTCTCGTACATATAGATACCTGGAAGCGATATGTGAGGGATTTTTTGAAAATATGCCATGTGATTAAAAAAACATATCCTGAACTGCCATTAGTTCTTTTTGCTCATTCTATGGGTGGGGCAATTGGAACAATTGCAGCTGCATGGGAATCGCAACTGTTTCAGAAGATTATATTGAATTCTCCTATGCTCCGCCCGCTTACCGGAAATGTTCCCTGGCCATTGGTGATCGCTATTGCACAGACGAAGTGCCTTTTGGGAAAAAAGGAAGACTATGTGGCTGGTCAGAAGCCTTATGATGGTAGTGAGACTTTCGAAACCAGTGGATGTACTTCCAGACCGAGATTTGAAAAATATAATGAGCTGCGTAAAGAGAATAAAAAATTCCAGGTTAGTGCAGCTTCTTATGGATGGCTTCTGGCGTCTGTAAAAATGAGCTGGTACATAAAATATTGCGGATGGAAGAAACTGTCAGCACCTGTTTTGCTATTTCAGGCAGAAAAAGATGATTTTGTATCTGTAAACGCATTGAGAAAATTTGCAGAGAAAATCAATCACAGAGGAATCACTTCCTGTGAATATGTATACCTGCCGGGAACCAGACATGAGACCTACTGCAGCGATGACAGGACGATGGAAATGTATTTAGATAAGATTATGAAGTTTCTGGATTCATGTAGCGGGGAGATGTTTTCTCATTATGAGGTGTTGAGAGAGTAAGTCATTGTCTGAAAGTTATATAAAACCTTTGGAATGTTGCTTTACGCTAAAATGGTTTCATGTTATCATTGTTTTAATTAAATGTGATAGCCGGGAACCATTTTTGATTGTGAGGTGTGATGAATGGGGAGAGTTTTTAATACAACAGGTGTGTGTATTCCAGAGAAACATTATATGGTAAATATTAATGGTCGTTTACAACAGATTAGAGAGCTTGTGGATGCAGGAAAATATTTTACTATTAACAGGGCCAGACAATATGGTAAGACTACAACCTTGCGCGCGCTTGCAGAAATACTTCGGGATGAATATTATGTTGTATTACTTGATTTTCAGACATTTGACAATGAGAAATTTAGTAATGGAAATGTGTTTTCAGTAGCATTTGCGAATTCTTTTTTGCGTATGCTTCACAGAAACTGTAAGACTATGAATAATGAGATGGTTTCAGTTATAGAAGAAATGAAAAAGGATGCCGATTATGCTAACAGATACTTTTCTCTGAAAGAGCTATTTGAGGGATTAAGTGATATATGTGAAGTGGCAGACAGAAAAATAGTTCTTATGATTGATGAAGTAGACAGCGCAGCGAATAATCAGGTTTTTATTGATTTTCTGGCACAGCTTAGGGCACAGTACCTGGACAGAGAATTTTATCCGGGATTTCAGTCGGTGATTCTGGCAGGAGTGTATGATATTAAGAATTTGAAGAGAAAACTCAGACCAGAGGAAGGACATAGATATAACAGTCCATGGAATATTGCCGCAGATTTCAGCATCGAAATGAGTTTTTCTGAATCAGAGATAGCAGGGATGTTGCAGGAGTACGAAATTGATCATCGTACAGGGATGAATATATCAAAAATGTCAGAATTGCTATATGCGTATACGGCAGGATATCCGTTTCTGGTTTCAAGAATCTGCCAGCTGATGGATGAAAGGGTACGGGACGAATATGAAAATCTGAAATTGGTATGGACGGAAAATGGTTTTAATGAAGCAGTGCGTATTCTGCTTGCGGAGAAAAATCCTTTATTTGAATCATTAGTTGGAAAAATATGCGATTATCCGGAGTTAAGTGTTATGCTGAAAACATTACTTTTTACAGGAAGAAATATCGCGTATAATCCGGATGAAACCTCGATTGATATGGCTCAGATGTTTGGCTTTATTAAAAACCAAAATGGGAATGTGGTTATTGCAAACAGAATTTTTGAAACGAGATTATATAATTATTATCTTACAGAAGCAAAGATGCAGCAGACAGAGATATATAAGGCAGCCCTGCAGGATAAGAGTCAGTTTATAGTTAATGGATATCTGGATATGGAACGGATATTGGAACGTTTTGTTGTTCATTTCCATGATATTTACGGGGAATCTGATGAAAAATTTCTGGAAGAGCAGGGGCGGAAGTTCTTTTTACTATATTTGAAACCGATTATTAACGGGACAGGAAATTATTACATCGAATCCAGAACAAGAGATCTTCGAAGAACAGATGTAATTGTAGATTATCATGGACGGCAATATATAATTGAATTAAAGATATGGCACGGTGACGAGTATAATAAGCGGGGAGAACAGCAGCTTGTTGGATATCTGGAAGATTATCATGTGGATAAAGGATATATGCTTAGCTTTAATTTTAACAGGAAAAAACAGTCGGGAATCCGGAAAATTATAGTGAATGGGAAAACGATAGTGGAAGCAGTGGTATAAATTAATTCACCAGAAAAAGAAAACCATTTTTTGAATAGTCATATGTGATGCTGGCGATTTTAAGTGACGAAGAACTTGGAGATAAGATAACAATGGAGCAATATTATTACAACCATATGAATAAGGCGCAGCAGGCTGCATATCACAGCATTCTTAGCGGTGTGAAAAACCTGGCGGATGAATTTCAGATTCCGGCATTAGAGGGAGAAGAACTTTATAATGTATTTTTTCAGATGCGTCTGGATCATCCGGAGATATTTTGGGTGAGCAGTTATAAATACCGGTATTATAAAGACTCTCCGAATCTGATTTTTATTCCGGAGTATCTTTTTGATAAAAAGAAGATTTGCGAACATCAAAAGGCTATGACTGCCAGAGTTGAGAAGCTGATTCGCCCGGCTCAGAAGCTATCTGAGTGGGAGAAAGAGAAGTATGTACATGATTTTATCTGTGAAAATATCCGCTATGACAAACTGAAAAAATCATATTCCCATGAAATTATCGGACCGTTGGGGCAAGGCGTTGGTGTTTGTGAGGGAATCGCAAAAGCAGTAAAGGTTTTGTTAGATGCACTGGGAGTCTGGTGTGTGATTGCAATCTGTGGAAATAATCCTGAGAAGGGGATTAAGTATCGCCACACATGGAATATCGTAAAAATAGGAGGTACATATTATCATCTGGATGCGACCTTTGATAATACCCTGGGGAAAGATCGTGAGACTTCTGAAATCCGCTATGATTATTTCAATCTGGATGATTCACAGATTTTCAGGGATCATGAGCCTCTTATTGCGCCGGCGCCTCACTGCGGTGATCATGAGCACTTTTACTATAAGGAGAAGAAGCTTTCTTTTACTAAGAAAGAGGATGTGTATAAGCGTTCTTTGCAGGCGGCGAAGAAAGGCAGGATACTTATTTTTCACTGGAGAGGCGGTTATCTGACAAAGGAAGTGCTGAAGGAATTGCTGGAGCTTATCCGGAAAGCAGGAGATGAGAAAGACAAAACAGCAATGGTCAGCATAAACTGGCCGCAGGCAGTTATTCGTGTTCAGTATACGGATATGCAGGTACAGGAGAGTGTGATAATAGAGGAAGCGAATGAAGGGGAAAAATAGATGTAATAAACAGCTTGACTTTTTCCGTGTGAGGATAGAGCTTTTTAAAAGAATGTGATCAGAGTGAGAAAACAGCCGAGATGCGGGACAGGGAATTAAAAGAAATCAGGAAGCAGGAACAGTATAGGAAAGCTATATCATGTATGGAAGAGGAACAGTATGATAAGGCAATAATTTTGTTTGAGGGATTTCCAAGAGATTATGAAGATGCCAGAAATAATTTCAGGGAATAAGGGTGAAATAAATGAATCAAAATTGCATGATTACACGAGAAGCAGCGTTGGAATTCTGTTTATCATTTCAGAATACATATACGGAAAGACCTTTCCGTGATCAGAACTGGCAAGTGGTAAGAGCGAGGGAAAACAAAAAAATTTTTTTATGGATCTATGAACGAAACGGTTATGTTAATCTGAATGTAAAGGCAGATCCTGAGTGGCGTGATTTTTGGCGAAGTGCCTATGAATCTGTACAGGCTGGTTATCATCAGAATAAGGAACATTGGAATACCATTATTCTAAATGGGACGGTACCGGATAAAGATATTAAAAGAATGATATCCGAAAGCTATGATCTCGTAACATACAGCCCGACAAAGAAGATTTATGAGGCAGTGAAGCAAATTCCGAAAGGATGCGTTGCAACTTATGGTCAGGTTGCCGAAATGGCAGGGAATCCGAGAATGTCGAGAGCGGTAGGGAATGCCCTCCATAAGAATCCGGATCCGGAGCATATTCCCTGTTATCGGGTAGTGAATTCCAGAGGAGAACTGTCAGGGGCTTTTGCCTTCGGCGGTAAAGATGTACAGAAAAAGCTACTGGAAGCAGATGGAATTGAGGTTGTCAATGGAACGGTGGATTTAAAAAAATATGGATTGACGCAAAGAGATGATAAACGGTGAGAAAACAGATACGGATGATTACCTTATTAACATTTGGGGGCGGGCAAATCTTTCCGGATCTGCCTGGCAGTGGAAGAAATTGCAGGAAACATTGTAGAACATTGATTTACAGGTAAAAAGGAAAACATTTTATTGATCTTCGGCTGACATTGGAAAAAGATGGAAGCGGGTGCCTGTCACTGCGTGACAATGGGGTGAAATTTAATCCCCTGGAATACAGAAACAGGGATACACAATATGGACTTGCTATTATCAGGGGGATTTCAGAGAAAATAGATTACCATTATGTGGCATCCATGAATTGTCTGAATGTGATGATCAGGTGAAGGATTATATATGAGGAATATGAAATGAATTACAGGAATGTAAAAATATCACAAGATGCGAGGATTGCGAAACAGTCAGTAATTGTAGGAGATGTGACAATTGGGCGTGACAGTTGTGTTTTATATTATGCTGTGATCCGGGGCGATGATGCACCGGTTGTGATCGGTGAGGAGTCAAATATTCAGGAGAATTGTACGATTCATGTAAACCATAACAGACCGGTATATATTGGAAATAATGTGACTATAGGGCATAATGCTGTGATCCATGGCTGTACCATCGGTGACAGAACTTTGATCGGAATGGGAGCGGTAATCCTTGATGGAGTAAAGATCGGAAAGGACTGCATTATAGGTGCAGGAAGCCTGGTTACCAAGAATACTGTGATACCGGATGGCTCTCTGGTAATGGGCAGTCCTGGCCAGGATCAAACGAAATCTCACCTGGGAAGAAAAGCTTGGTATTATGGAGAACAGTAAGGAATATGTCACTGTATCTCTGGAAATGAAAGAACAGGGTGTGTTATAGAAAAAAGAAAGTCCGGCAGAAAAAAACAAGTAATATGTTGATGGAGAATAATTCAAATGATAGTTAACAAGTGTTCGGAAAATTTACTTACAAAATCAAAAAAATTATATGAGAATTACAGGGATAACTGTACAGTGGTCCAGAGAATGCTGGAGAAGTATAAAAAGATATATCCCAATATTTCTGATTATTCTATTATGCATTTTATAGATATTGCAGAATTTTGCGATTTAATAATGGACAGACAGAAGCTGGAAGATTTGAATGGAGATGAATGCTACTGCCTTTTGATGGCGGCTCTGTTTGCTCATACCGGATTTGGTTTAAATCAGGAAATTATATTTAAATTTTATATCTGATTTTTGATTATCCGCATAAACACTATACTTTCAAGCATTTTGAAATATAGGAAAGCACTCATTTTACCACGAATTTACCACGATTGAATGAGCCTTGATATGACGTAAGAATTTGAAAAGGACACCGTATAGTTTGGTGTCCTTTTACATGAAAATCATTAGTCGCTATTGATTGTTATTATACATTTTGTTAATTGTTCTTATTTCTTTTACGTTTTTTACCGAAAATCATGAGTATTGTCCGAGAGTGATTGGTCTTGCGTATGGTTAACCCTAAAGTTATGGAAATAAGACTTAGAAGCAAACTTAAGAGTGTGTTGATAGTGCATTATCTTAAAATTTTGTATAATAGGAATTGAAGTTAAATTAGATGCTAAAAATTTGTAATTAAGAAGGAGGGATTCGTCATGTTGGTATTCCAAATGCGTAATGTAGATAAAACATCTACTGTTTTGAAACAGACTAAAAACAGTGATTACGCAGATAAATAAATACGTTAGATTAATTCCTACCAGTGACTAATCTTATGACTTTTTAAACAAGATAACTAAAATTACAAACAAATCGTTTAACTTCTGTATTTATTTATAGATGTAATCACTTCAGGAGTGATTACATGAACAAAAATATAAAATATTCTCAAAACTTTTTAACGAGTGAAAAAGTACTCAACCAAATAATAAAACAATTGAATTTAAAAGAAACCGATACCGTTTACGAAATTGGAACAGGTAAAGGGCATTTAACGACGAAACTGGCTAAAATAAGTAAACAGGTAACGTCTATTGAATTAGACAGTCATCTATTCAACTTATCGTCAGAAAAATTAAAACTGAACATTCGTGTCACTTTAATTCACCAAGATATTCTACAGTTTCAATTCCCTAACAAACAGAGGTATAAAATTGTTGGGAATATTCCTTACCATTTAAGCACACAAATTATTAAAAAAGTGGTTTTTGAAAGCCATGCGTCTGACATCTATCTGATTGTTGAAGAAGGATTCTACAAGCGTACCTTGGATATTCACCGAACACTAGGGTTGCTCTTGCACACTCAAGTCCTCATTCAGCAATTGCTTAAGCTGCCAGCGGAATGCTTTCATCCTGAACGAGTAAGTAAACAGTGTCTCTTACAACAAAACTTACCCGCCATACCACAGATGTTCCAGATAAATATTGGAAGCCATATACGTACTTGATGTTTCAAAATGGGTCAATCGAGAATATCGTCAACTGTTTACTAAAAATCAGTTTCATCAAGCAATGAAACACGCCAAAGTAAACAATTTAAGTACCGTTACTTATGAGCAAGTATTGTCTATTTTTAATAGTTATCTATTATTTAACGGGAGGAAATAATTCTATGAGTCGCTTTTGTAAATTTGGAAAGTTACACGTTACTAAAGGGAATGTAGATAAATTATTAGGTATACTACTGACAGCTTCCAAGGAGCTAAAGCGCTCGGGACCCCATTAAGTATTTTTAAAAGCATGGTCGCAAGTTTCACTAGCAGCCATGCTTTTATTGAATCATTGTAGGACATTTTAAAGATAATTGCCCACTTTAAAATTAAACATGTGCTTAGAATCGTTCTAGGCAACACCAATAACAATCACTAATCACAAGTGATTTGTGATTAATCACTTGTGATTTACAAGGTGTAACGATATAATTAAATGGAAAACGTGCAAAATATTTACATAAACAGGAGGGAGAAACTTGGAACTAGCATTTAGAGAAAGCTTAAAAAAGATGAGAGGTACCAAATCAAAAGAAAAATTCTCCCAAGAATTAGAAATGAGTAGATCAAATTATTCATTGATTGAATCAGGAAAATCAGAATCCGACATTAAAAACATTGGAACGAATTGCAGAATTGACAAACTCAACCTTAGTTATTGACTTAATTCCTAATGAATTAGAACAAGTAGAGTTGCAAATAGAAGAAGAGAAGCAATGATTGTCGTTAATATATTTAACGAAATTGTTGCTTATTTTTTTTAAAAGCGGTATACTAGATATAACGAAACAACGAACTGAATAAAGAATACAAAAAAAGAGCCACGACCAACTTATTTTCCGCCAAGAAAATAAGTTGCGAGCCTTAATTGATTACCACCAATCAATTAAAGAAGTCGAGACCCGAAATTTGGTAAAGTATTTAATTACTTTATTAATCAGATACTTAAATATCTGTAAACCCATTATATCGGGTTTTTGAGGGAATTTCAAGTCTTTAAGAAGATACCAGGCAATCAATTAAGAAAAACTTAGTTGATTGCCTTTTTTGTTGTGATTCAACTTTGATCGTAGCTTCTAACTAATTAATTTTCGTAAGAAAGGAGAACAGCTGAATGAATATCCCTTTTGTTGTAGAAACTGTGCTTCATGACGGCTTGTTAAAGTACAAATTTAAAAATAGTAAAATTCGCTCAATCACTACCAAGCCAGGTAAAAGCAAAGGGGCTATTTTTGCGTATCGCTCAAAAAAAAGCATGATTGGCGGACGTGGCGTTGTTCTGACTTCCGAAGAAGCGATTCACGAAAATCAAGATACATTTACGCATTGGACACCAAACGTTTATCGTTATGGTACGTATGCAGACGAAAACCGTTCATACACGAAAGGACATTCTGAAAACAATTTAAGACAAATCAATACCTTCTTTATTGATTTTGATATTCACACGGCAAAAGAAACTATTTCAGCAAGCGATATTTTAACAACAGCTATTGATTTAGGTTTTATGCCTACGTTAATTATCAAATCTGATAAAGGTTATCAAGCATATTTTGTTTTAGAAACGCCAGTTTATGTGACTTCAAAATCAGAATTTAAATCTGTCAAAGCAGCCAAAATAATCTCGCAAAATATCCGAGAATATTTTGGAAAGTCTTTGCCAGTTGATCTAACGTGCAATCATTTTGGGATTGCTCGTATACCAAGAACGGACAATGTAGAATTTTTTGATCCCAATTACCGTTATTCTTTCAAAGAATGGCAAGATTGGTCTTTCAAACAAACAGATAATAAGGGCTTTACTCGTTCAAGTCTAACGGTTTTAAGCGGTACAGAAGGCAAAAAACAAGTAGATGAACCCTGGTTTAATCTCTTATTGCACGAAACGAAATTTTCAGGAGAAAAGGGTTTAATAGGGCGTAATAACGTCATGTTTACCCTCTCTTTAGCCTACTTTAGTTCAGGCTATTCAATCGAAACGTGCGAATATAATATGTTTGAGTTTAATAATCGATTAGATCAACCCTTAGAAGAAAAAGAAGTGATTAAACTTGTTAGAAGTGCCTATTCAGAAAACTATCAAGGGGCTAATAGGGAATACATTACCATTCTTTGCAAAGCTTGGGTATCAAGTGATTTAACCAGTAAAGATTTATTTGTCCGTCAAGGGTGGTTTAAATTCAAGAAAAAAAGAAGTGAACGTCAACGTGTTCATTTGTCAGAATGGAAAGAAGATTTAATGGCTTATATTAGCGAAAAAAGTGATGTATACAAGCCTTATTTGGTGACGACTAAAAAAGAGATTAGAGAAGCGCTAGGCATTCCTGAGCGGACATTAGATAAATTGCTGAAGGTACTGAAGGCGAATCAGGAAATTTTCTTTAAGATTAAACCAGGAAGAAATGGTGGCATTCAACTTGCTAGTGTTAAATCATTGTTGCTATCGATCATTAAAGTAAAAAAAGAAGAAAAAGAAAGCTATATAAAGGCGCTGTCAGAGTTTTTTGACTTAGAACATACATTCATTCAAGAGACTTTAAACAAGCTAGCAGAACGCCCAAAAACGGACACACAACTCGATTTGTTTAGCTATGATACAGGCTGAAAATGGAAGAAGTTTTAATTGATGATAATATGGTTTTTGATATTGATAATTTAAAAGGATTTCTTAATGATACCAGTTCATTTGGGTTTATAGCTAAAGAAAATAATAAAATTATAGGATTTGCATATTGCTATACACTTTTAAGACCTGATGGAAAAACAATGTTTTATTTACACTCAATAGGAATGTTACCTAACTATCAAGACAAAGGTTATGGTTCAAAATTATTATCTTTTATTAAGGAATATTCTAAAGAGATTGGTTGTTCTGAAATGTTTTTAATAACTGATAAAGGTAATCCTAGAGCTTGCCATGTATATGAAAAATTAGGTGGTAAAAATGATTATAAAGATGAAATAGTATATGTATATGATTATGAAAAAGGTGATAAATAAATGAATATAGTTGAAAATGAAATATGTATAAGAACTTTAATAGATGATGATTTTCCTTTGATGTTAAAATGGTTAACTGATGAAAGAGTATTAGAATTTTATGGTGGTAGAGATAAAAAATATACATTAGAATCATTAAAAAAACATTATACAGAGCCTTGGGAAGATGAAGTTTTTAGAGTAATTATTGAATATAACAATGTTCCTATTGGATATGGACAAATATATAAAATGTATGATGAGTTATATACTGATTATCATTATCCAAAAACTGATGAGATAGTCTATGGTATGGATCAATTTATAGGAGAGCCAAATTATTGGAGTAAAGGAATTGGTACAAGATATATTAAATTGATTTTTGAATTTTTGAAAAAAGAAAGAAATGCTAATGCAGTTATTTTAGACCCTCATAAAAATAATCCAAGAGCAATAAGGGCATACCAAAAATCTGGTTTTAGAATTATTGAAGATTTGCCAGAACATGAATTACACGAGGGCAAAAAAGAAGATTGTTATTTAATGGAATATAGATATGATGATAATGCCACAAATGTTAAGGCAATGAAATATTTAATTGAGCATTACTTTGATAATTTCAAAGTAGATAGTATTGAAATAATCGGTAGTGGTTATGATAGTGTGGCATATTTAGTTAATAATGAATACATTTTTAAAACAAAATTTAGTACTAATAAGAAAAAAGGTTATGCAAAAGAAAAAGCAATATATAATTTTTTAAATACAAATTTAGAAACTAATGTAAAAATTCCTAATATTGAATATTCGTATATTAGTGATGAATTATCTATACTAGGTTATAAAGAAATTAAAGGAACTTTTTTAACACCAGAAATTTATTCTACTATGTCAGAAGAAGAACAAAATTTGTTAAAACGAGATATTGCCAGTTTTTTAAGACAAATGCACGGTTTAGATTATACAGATATTAGTGAATGTACTATTGATAATAAACAAAATGTATTAGAAGAGTATATATTGTTGCGTGAAACTATTTATAATGATTTAACTGATATAGAAAAAGATTATATAGAAAGTTTTATGGAAAGACTAAATGCAACAACAGTTTTTGAGGGTAAAAAGTGTTTATGCCATAATGATTTTAGTTGTAATCATCTATTGTTAGATGGCAATAATAGATTAACTGGAATAATTGATTTTGGAGATTCTGGAATTATAGATGAATATTGTGATTTTATATACTTACTTGAAGATAGTGAAGAAGAAATAGGAACAAATTTTGGAGAAGATATATTAAGAATGTATGGAAATATAGATATTGAGAAAGCAAAAGAATATCAAGATATAGTTGAAGAATATTATCCTATTGAAACTATTGTTTATGGAATTAAAAATATTAAACAGGAATTTATCGAAAATGGTAGAAAAGAAATTTATAAAAGGACTTATAAAGATTGATTATATAATATATGAAAAGCTATTATAAAAGACATTAGTATTAAATAGTTTAAAAAAATGAAAAATAATAAAGGAAGTGAGTCAAGTCCAGACTCCTGTGTAAAATGCTATACAATGTTTTTACCATTTCTACTTATCAAAATTGATGTATTTTCTTGAAGAATAAATCCATTCATCATGTAGGTCCATAAGAACGGCTCCAATTAAGCGATTGGCTGATGTTTGATTGGGGAAGATGCGAATAATCTTTTCTCTTCTGCGTACTTCTTGATTCAGTCGTTCAATTAGATTGGTACTCTTTAGTCGATTGTGGGAATTTCCTTGTACGGTATATTGAAAGGCGTCTTCGAATCCATCATCCAATGATGCGCAAGCTTTTGAATATTTTGGTTGATCGATATAATCATGAATCAATCGATTTTTAGCCTCACGCGCTAAGTTAATATCTGTGAACTTAAAAATTCCTTTAACAGCTTCTCTGAAAGATTTTGAATTTTTTTTAGGAATGGTGGTAAAGATATTTCTTAGGAAGTGAACTTGGCATCTTTGCCAACTTACGTTGGTGAAGGATTTTCTAATGGCAGAGACTAATCCTTTGTGCGCATCAGAAATAACGAGTTCCGTACCTTGTAAACCGCGTTCTTTTAGGTATTCAAAAAATGTTGTCCAGGTCTCTTCGCTTTCGCCACTTTGAATCATGAAGCCGATAATTTCACGGTCGCCATCTTTGGTTATTCCAATCGCTATATGACAGCTTTTTGAGAGTACTCGATTTTCTTCTCGTACTTTTATATAGAGTACATCGGTCATTAAGTAAGGATAATTTTTTTCTGATAATAAACGATTCTGCCACTCGTTAACCATAGGTTCTAGCTGTTCTGTTAAGCTAGAAACGAAGGACTTAGAGACGGATTTACCACAAAGTTCTTCCACAATTTTTGATACTTTACGAGTTGAAACGCCTGATACATACATTTCCAACATTGAAGCCATGAGGGCTTTTTCGTTTCGTTGATAACGTTCAAACACTGTGGGTGAAAAATGGCCATCACGTGTTCTGGGTACTTTTAATTCTAGCGTGCCTACACGTGTCGTAAAGCTGCGCTCATAATAGCCATTTCGTTGACTTTGTCGGTTTTCTGTTCGTTCATATTCTTTTGCTTGAATATATTCTGTTCGTTGATTTTCCATTAGTTGATTAAATACCGTTGTTAAAATATTTTTAGAAACGTCATCCTTTACAGAATATTCAATAATGCTTTGAATCTCTTCGCTTTTCAGTGTAAAATGTACTTGGGTCATGTAAAAGTCCTCCTGGGTATGTTTTTGTCGTTAATAAAACAGCTAATACACCGGTTGAACCAGCAAACATAGAAGTAAACAATCCTACGTTTGTCATATCACCTGTTTTTACAGGGTTCTTTTGTCCGCTAGGCTTTGTTGGAGTAGTTGGCTTGCTCGGTTTCTGTGGCTGTTGTGGACTTACAGGTTTATTTGTTACTTTTTCTTTTACGGTAACTGTAATTGTTTTTTCAGTAATTGCACCATTTTTATCTACTACACGGAAAGTTACATGATAAGTGCCAGCCTTAGAAGTATCTACATCATTTGCAATAATGTTATCTTTTGTTAAAATAATCGTTCCGTCCTCTTTATCTGTTGCTGTCACATTTGCCAATGGGTCGAACGTATCGCCTACATTCAATGTAACATCATTTGCTGAAATGATTGGAGCAGAGTTAAGGTCGCCTGTATTTTGTTTCACAGTTACAGTAATCGTTTTTTTAGCAGAAGCTCCGTTTTTATCTGTTACTTTATAAGTCACATGGTAAGTACCAGCCTTAGAAGTATCTACATCATTTGCAACAATATTATCTTTTGTCAAAGTGATAGTTCCGTCCTCTTTATCTGTTGCTGTTACATTTGCCAATGGGTCGAAAGTATCGCCTACATTCAATGTAACATCATTTGCAGAAATAGTTGGTGCTGTATTATCTTCTCCTTGTGAGTTTAACGATAATTCTACTTTTAAAACAACGTTTCCGTCTTTATAAGTACCGCAATCATACTCATAAGTAACTGGTTTTTTTACATCATCTACCGTTATAATTCCTGTATCTTTATCTAAAGTTCCATTTGCAGTAACTTTTACTTTTGAAATATCTATTCCTTGTTCAACATCTTTTTTTAAGTCGATTTTATTCCCTTTAATATCAATATAACCGTTGCCTACAAAAGCATGATTATTTTCAAGAACTTTATTCTCTCCGACATTTAACCAGTATAAATCATCGCAAATTAATTTTTTAATTTTTGTGTTTTTACTTATATCAAGACCTCTTATCCCTTGTTCAAAAATTTCACCGCAACGTAGCATTTCAAGTTCTAAATTATTGCTTAAATCTAATTTTTTAATAGTTGTATCATGACAAAAAAGGCGTGTCAGTTTTGTGTTTTTTGTTACATCTAATTCAGCTATATTTGTCATATAACATGATAGTTGTTTCAAATTAGGGTTCTTACTTATATCAAGTGTTTTTACTTTTGTATCTCCTATATCTAAAGTGACTAATTGCGGATTATGTGTGACATCAAGTTCCATTAATCCTGTATTGCTACAAGATAGTTGTTCTAAGTTAGGATTGTTTGTTACATCTAAATTGGAAATAGAGGTACTATCTGCAAATAACGTATTCAATTTTTCATTCTTAGATACATCAAGACTGTTAATTGATGTATTATCGCAAACGAAAGCTTCCAAATTCGGATAACGTGTTAAATCAACGCTTCTTACTTTTGAAGAACGACAATCTAATCTTTTTAAAGATGAGTTTTTAACCGGACTTAAGTCTGAAACAGAAGTCGTAGAAACATCTAAAGACTGCAAATTTGTTAGATATTGAATACCCTCTAATGAAGATATCGTTTTCATATCATGCAAGTTTAAGAATTGGGCTTTTGATATTTCATCAACAGATAACACACTATCGCCGTCTTTATCAAATTCTGCAATGATTTGTTCTCTAAATACTTTGTCTGGAAAATGTGCTTCATCAATAGCAATGCTTCCAGCTTTTACTTCTGTATTTTTGCTTGCTTCAACGGTCTTATCTTCGGTAACCACTTCTTTTTCTGGTGTTGCAGGTGTTTCCTGTTTTGTACTTTCTTCTTTTAAAGTTTCTGCATTTTCAGCAGTTTCTTCCTGTTCCTTGTCTGTTATATTCTCTTGTACTTCTGCGTTTTCTGTTTTCTGTT
>NZ_JBWJVP010000113.1:0-3602 GCF_056339915.1 Blautia sp. ZXY-1-B12
AACTGTCTGCGGACCTCTGAGCAGTTCATATAAAGTTTTCAGAATCTGTACATATGCTTCTTTATTTACCCAGTCATCACTGTCCACTACCTTGAAATACAATCCTGTAGCATTTCTGATCCCTGAATTGACAGCTTCTCCATGACCGCCGTTTTCCTGATGAATTACCTTTACAATTGTCGGATATTTCCTGGCATAAGCATCTGCAATCTCAGCAGTTCTGTCAGAAGATCCGTCATCTATTACAAGAATCTCTACTTCTTCTCCTCCCACCAGCAATGACTCTATACAGTTCTCCATATAATCCTGTGAATTATAGCATGGAATCGCAATACTTAACAGTTTCATCTTGTTTCCTCCTTGATATACTTTGCATACGCTCCAAAAGCAGATGGAATTGCGTATTGTTTACCTGACTGTTCTTTACTTACAAAAATGAGTTCTTTATCCTGTGTTGTCTTTAGGGATGATACCTTTATTCTGTATGCCTGCATTCTCCATTCAATATGGGAGAAAATATGTTTCGCAGGCGGAAGTTCTTCTATATATAATGGATCAAGTCCCAACTCTTTTACGTACAAAAGCGCATCTTCGCTTTTTAAATGTCCCTGAATATTTGGCAGTTCATATAAGCCTGCCAAAAGTCCTTTCTCAGGTCTTTTCCTGATAGCTGTGCATTCTCCGTCCTGAATGATAAACACAGTCCTGTTGTCCTGTGTTCTGGCTTTCTTAGGTGCTTTTACAGGAATCATATCCGCTTTATCATGTCTGTGAGCCAGACAGGTAAATGCAATCGGACATTCTGCACATTTCGCCTGACCGTTGGGAACACATATCACAGCTCCCAGTTCCATCAGTGCCTGATTAAAGTCTCCCGGACAATCTGAGGGCATGATCTGCGAAACCTGCTGTTCTATTTTTCTGCGGACAGACTGCCGGCTGATGTCTTCCGTACTCTCTGTAATTCTGGAAATCACACGCAGTACATTCCCGTCTACAGCCGGAACCTTTTCCCCATATGCGATCGATGCAATGGCACCGGCTGTATAACTTCCTATTCCCTTTAACGACAAAAGTGCCTGATAATCTTCAGGCAGTCTGCCATTATATTCATCTTTTACAGTTTTCGCCGCTTCCTGCATGTTCCGAACGCGGTTATAATATCCCAGTCCCTCCCATAACTTCAGAAGTTTCTCTTCAGGACATTCCGCCAGTGACTGAATATCCGGGAGTTCTGTGATAAATCTCTGAAAATAGGGTTTCACTGCCTCCACTCTGGTTTGCTGCAGCATAATCTCCGACACCCATGTATAATAAGCATTGTCCTTATCTCTCCATGGAAGAATCCTCTTATTATCCCTGTACCATTTTACCAGAGGCTGCACAATCTCTTCAAGTACCATAATTTATCTTTTCCTCGTTTATTTACTGTTCACTCCATTCTCAGTAACGCCGCCAAAATTCATTTCAGATTACCTGTGGCAATTGGATTTTGGCCTGTATGTCATTTTATCACAAAACAGGAAAAAACGCTAATACATAAAAATAAAAAGGACCGTACACATTTTACCGTATCTCGATCCTTCTTGCCTTATTCATTATTTTTTACATTTTAATCTCAAATAACACACAAGCCCGACAATAATGATCAGAAGTGCTGCTATGTAAGCTATTTTAAAGGCCAGTGATGTAGTAAAAAGATCTATAGCAGAAACAACGCCAATCAAAATAAGCGCAACTCCACTTGCTTTTGCCATCTTCTCTTCATCATAAAGCTTTTTACTGATGTCCGAGTTTCCACCTTTCAGGAAAATATCCCCATGTCCTGTCAGAAGCATTATTCCTACTATGAAAGCGGCAATTGTCAGTATGATGTTTAAAGAATCAAAATTCATAACCTTCCCCTTTCTTTCTGCATTTTACCATACAGAACCTTTTTTCTTTTTATAGAAATCCGGGACTATTGTTTCGTATACAATGATCCCGGAATATCCATACCTGTTTTTATTTTTCAGAAAACTGTTCAATACCTCCAATTAAAAGATTACAGAAAAGTAATTCCTGATCAATATTAATAGAAACATACGATTGGAATATTGCAGTCAATAATATTATAAAGTTCTGCTGCTTTCTCCGGCGGCATATTGATACATCCATGCGAACCGCCTTCCATGAAACGATCTCCACCAAAGTATGGCTGCCAGTTTGCATCGTGGAAACCAATACCGCCATTAAACGGCATCCAGTACGTTACCGGCTGTTCATATTCGTATTTACCGTTTGCCAGCTGTTTACCTCTGAGCACATCCGGGCTCTTCTTATAATAAATCGTATAAATACCGGCCGGAGTCTGACGGTCAGAATATCTCATATCACCGGAAACAATATCTGACTCAAAGATATCTTCTCCGTTCTGGTAGAAATACATATGCTGTTCGGACAGATCCACTTCAATATAAGTATTTCCTATATCATTGTAACCATGTGCATTGGCTGTCATAGAATAAACCGGCTCTCTGGTTGTCTGTGTCCCTGACTGGATTTCCTGTGTCAGCTGTGCAACCTCTGAAGCCTGGTCTATCTGCCATCCATATGCAGAACCGTATACACTGACAGTTCTCCCACTTGTTGTCTGGAACTCTCTTTCAGTTCCCACCGTATCATGGGCCGCTGCAAGCTGCGCCACATAATCTGCGATGTGCTGTCTGAAAGATGTATCATCCATGATCAGCTGTCCTTTTTCATCAAAATTCAGCCAGTCTTTGATCGTATTGCCATCCAGGGTTTCCGTTTCATCTCCAAAAGTATACGTAATGCTTGCTTTTGTGAAATTATTACATGCATTAAGAGACGCCTGCAGATCCGGATTGTCGCTGGTGATATCTGCTTTTACATACACGTCCGGCTCACTGTCGAAATCAACCGAAGTTTTATTTCCCGAAACAGCTTCCGAAAGCACATTATAAGCATTTTTCAAATCCAGCTTACTTCCCTCTGTCTCCGGAACAATCTCAAACTGCGAATCTCCATATGCGACATATGCATTCTCAGGAGCTACCTGATTCTCTTTCTGTGCACAGTTAAGTGCCTTCACCTGTTTTTTCAGCTTTTCTTTATCGTAAGTCGTATTCTCAGCGGCTGTATAGCTCTTCTTTTCAAAAAAACCTCTGATCCATTCATAAGGTTTCTGATCTTTCAGAAGTTTCAGAACACTTCCATCAGAAACATAACTATAACCGATCTGATCTCCGCTGATCGTCTGCGGATCCAGATTTCTGGAATCAACCTCTATGGAATAATTCTCTACTGTCTTCGCAATCTTCTGTTCTGCCTCATAAGCAGTTTTACCTGAACAGTCAATACCATTGATTGATGTTCCTTCAAAGAATTTATCCGAATAATAATATGACATACCTGCATATGCGGCTCCGGCACTTACAATAACCATTGCCACTGCGATTCCTGTAATTTTTAATCCTTTATACTTCTTACGAACAGGTGGTTCATAAGGTGCAAGATCTTCATCACTGATCGGTACATACGAAATTCTCCCCGGTCTTGCGGATTTATGGCGTCTGCCAGTTATTTCCGTACTGCCATTT
>NZ_JBWJVP010000114.1:0-3343 GCF_056339915.1 Blautia sp. ZXY-1-B12
ACGCCACCAGCCGGTTCTCATATCAGATCCCAAAACAGGTAATATACTGAATAAAGATGGGGTCGTGGTTGGAACTACGCAGGAACCTTATAGTAAAGCACGTCCAGGTTCTCAAGGATGATGATATGGTGTAAAAAAATTATGGGAGGAAAAGATTATGAAGTATATGAGAAAAAACTCATTTGTAGTGTGTTTGGTCATAAGTGCAATTCTTTTGACAAGTTCATTTGCAATGCCGGTGCTTGCTGCGGAAAATACAGGAATTGAAACAAGCTCTGTCACGAGAAGCGTACCGGGATATTACAAGTGCACAGGGTCGGATGTAAATATTAGATCAGGCCCTGGAACACAATATACAATAGTAGGCACATTGAATTATGGCACAAAAGTATATGTATATTCTATCAGTAATGGGTGGGCCAAAATTTCTCTTGGCGGCATTTACCGTTATGTTAGTGCCGATTACCTTCGGGAGCTTTAAGGAAAAACATTTAATATAAACGAGGCATAGGTAAATAGCTGTATGGGCTGCCGCACTGAAAAGTTTGGTGCGGCAGCACTTTTGTTTACTTTTTTAATTGAAACTACAAATGGACAAATTCTAAAAAACGTCCCAAAAACAGTATTCTGTGTTTGGGTTATAAAGACAAATTTAAAATATATAGATATTTCCGGTGGTTCGTGGTATGATAAAAATAGAAACAAAAGTGCTATTTCAAGAAAGGGTGATGGTTATGGCATTGGCACAGGCAACAAAATCCCATGAACCAACTTATACAATCAATGATGCAATGGATGTTCTTTTGTCAAGGCTGGATGAAGCCATTGATGATATGGAAAGTGACAGAGTGCAGATAGTGGAAGAAGCATGGGCAGAAATTGATGCAATATAAGGGGTACGGATGGAAAAAAGAAAATACAAAGTTGTAATTGCCCAGAGCGGCAAGCTGGATGTGAAGGAAAAAAGAAATATATCCTTCAGCAATTTAAATACCGGGAGTATGCAGAGGATTTTTCCCAAAAGATTAAAAAGCGGTTCTTGCACTTGACACACTTCCTACCAGATATAATACAATAGGCTTCCGATATCGTGGCTATGATATTTACATGAAATATACTGCCTGTTTTTTAACGCCATTGGAATTGTTAGAAAGAAAGATTAAAATAAGAGACACCAGCAATCAATACGCTGATGTCTCTTATTAATATTACCTGATTGTTGATAAATAATTTACTTTGTATCCTGGCAGTGCGAGATAACCTTCTTCGCCTGTACGGATCTTAACGACATTTTCAATGTCATATACAAATACTTTACCATCACCAATCTGACCGGTATGGAGGACTGCCTTGGCAGTTTCGATAACTTTCTGTACAGGTACGAGACTTACAACAATCTCAATTTTGACCTTAGGAAGAAGATTCATTTCCATCTCAACACCACGATAGTAGGATGGAGCACCTTTCTGTACACCGCATCCGAGAACGTTCGTAATAGTGATACCTGTAACACCGATCTCATTCATTGCCTGCATAAATTCATCAAGCTTATTCTGACGGGTGATGATAACAACTTTTGTAAGCTTATGAACGCCTTCTTTCGGAAGTTCAGGAACTGATTCAGCAGGAGCAGAAGGTCTGGCTGTGACAACAGGAGCTTTTATGGAAGTTCCCATAGGAGTCGGAACACCAGCCATTGCGAAACCGTCATAAGCACTTGCAAGACCATGTTCTTTGGAGTCAAGACCTGCGATCTCTTCTTCAGCTGAAACACGAAGTCCGATTGTATGTTTGATTACCTGGAAGATAATTGTCATAGTAACAACAACCCATGCGATTGTGATGATCATACCAGTGAACTGAACACCAAATCCGTGGAAGCCGCCGCCTGTAAGGAGTCCTTTCCAGTCTGTGCCTGATCCGTCTGAGAAAAGACCAACTGCAAGGGTACCGAAAGCACCGTTTAAACCATGAACACCGACAGCACCAACAGGGTCATCAATTTTCAGAACCTTGTCAATAAATTCAATACCAAATACTACGATAAAACCGGAAGCAATACCGATGATTGCTGCGGATGTAGGAGAAACTGTGTCGCATCCTGCTGTAATTGCTACAAGTCCTGCAAGAGAACCGTTCAGAGACATGGAAACATCCGGTTTTTTGTAACGTACCCATGTGATGATCATAACAGTTACAGTTGCAACAGCTGCTGAAAGGTTAGTAGTAACGAAGATTTTACCGGCACTTACGATTGCATCGCCTTCCATACTTACTGTGGAAGCACCGTTAAATCCGAACCAGCAGAACCAGAGGATAAATACACCTAAAGCGCCAACTGTAAGGTTGTGTCCCGGGATAGCCTTTGATTTGCCGTCCTTTGTATATTTACCGATACGAGGTCCAAGGATGATGGCACCGATCAGAGCTGCCACACCACCTACCATATGTACTGCACAGGAACCTGCGAAATCGTGGAATCCCATCTGGCTGATAAATCCACCGCCCCAGATCCAGTGTCCGGATACCGGATATACAACAAGACTGATCATAAGGCTGTAGATGCAATAGGAAAGGAACTTGGTACGTTCTGCCATTGCACCGGAAACAATTGTTGCGGATGTTGCACAGAATACTGTCTGGAAGATTAAGAATGCCCAGAAAGGAACTCCGTCAGGAAGCATTCCTGAACCATAGTGTGCTTCTGTGGCAATACCACCGATCTTTCCGATAAATCCATTACCTGCACCAAACATCAGACCGAAGCCGACCAGCCAGAAGACCGGGGTTCCGATACAGAAGTCCATCAGGTTTTTCATAATAATGTTACCTGCGTTTTTGGCTCGTGTGAAGCCTGTTTCTACCATTGCGAATCCGGCCTGCATAAAGAAGACCAGCGCGGCGCCGACCAGCACCCATATTGTGTTTACTGCGGAAAATTCCATAATAATATTCCTCCCTCATAAAAATTTCCTCATATTTTATAAAATGCAAAAAGCGCGATGCCTGGAAATGTAGCCAGTTCATCGCGCTTTTGCGAATATAAAATCCATATTTATAGTGTATTGCATAACTGATGTAATAGAAAAGACATTTCGTATGACTGTATGCAATGCAGTTTAAAATCAAAATTATATGTAAAACAGGAGAACATCAAAATATCGTGTGATTAATGGATGAGGAAATCGATAATGAATTATGAAGTAGAGTTCATAAAGATATTCCCCTGTTATTACCTGTTAATTAAACGGAAAACAGAAGCTTGTCATATGTAGGATATGGAAGCAGTGCATCCGGAATCAGAGTTTCTGCTGCATCTACAGACTTTCTGAGTTCATCCATA
>NZ_JBWJVP010000115.1:0-2220 GCF_056339915.1 Blautia sp. ZXY-1-B12
TAACTGAGCTACCTCAATAGAATGTCTTAAAGCATTCTGTCCATAACTTGAACGGAACTTCATACGTCCAAGAAGTTTCAGTAATTCAGGATGAATACCATGAACTCCAACGTCCATAGCTGCATTCTCACCATCTTCGCGAATCTGCGCTTCTACTTCTCTCTGGGCTTTCTCAACCATCTCTTCGATTCTGGCCGGATGGATACGTCCATCTACGATCAGTTTCTCAAGAGCTACACGTGCAACTTCACGACGGATCGGATCAAAAGCAGATAACACAACTGCTTCCGGTGTATCATCAATAATAAGATCCACACCTGTAAGTGTCTCAAGAGTACGGATATTACGGCCTTCACGACCAATAATCCTTCCTTTCATCTCATCGCTCGGAAGCTGAACAACCGAAATGGTAGTTTCAGCTACATGGTCAACTGCACATTTCTGGATGGCATTGACAACATATTCCTTAGCCTTCTTACCAGCTTCTTCCTTTGCCCTGCTTTCCAATTCCCTGTAAAGTCTGGCTACATCCACTTTTACATCATCTTCAACGGATCTGAGTAATTCTTCTTTTGCCTGTTCGGAGGTCAGACCTGAAACTCGTTCCAGTTCCTGTACTCCTTTTTGCTCAAGTTCTTCTACCCGTTTTTCTTTCTTCTGCACCTCAGCTGCTCTCGCTGTGCATTCCGCTTCACGCTTCTCAACTGCATCTGCTTTCTTGTCAACCGCGGATTCTTTTGCTAATACACGATTTTCATATTTCTGCAGTTCGTTTCTTCGTTCCTTGGTTTCTTTCTCCAGTTCATTTTTTGTACGGAGAGATTCTTCCTTCACTTCCAATAAAGCTTCTCTTTTTTTAGTCTCAGCTGTTTTCAGAGCTTCATCTATGATGCTTCTTGCTTTGTCTTCTGCTGTCCCAACAATCTCGGCATCCTTCTGGATTTTATTGTTCACAGCGACTTTGCAAGTAACAGGAACTGCAATAAGTAGCGCGACTACCACAGCGACAATTGCAACAATAATTGTTGTTGTCACAGGAGCACCTCCTTATTTAGTTTTCATTGTACAAATACAACAATACAAGTTTATCTTTTTTTCATACTTATGTCAAGTTTTTCAGGATAATTGTTTGAATATTTTTCCTATATTTAATTACTGTTCGTTCTGTTCTCAGTAATATATTTTGCAATATACATACAATGGAGTATACTATGATTCATCCGAATATGTATGTACAAGTCTGATATTCATATTCTCAAGAGTATCTGCAATGTCTGAATATCCAAATCCTCTTCTCACAAGATAACCATAGAGCCGACGCATTTTTTTCTCATCCAGCTCAGTATCCGGCGAATATTTCTTTTCTATGGTTCGATAGAGGATTTCTTTTTCATCAGGCATATTTAAGGCAGCCTCTTCCTCCCATGCATTTATCGCTGTTTTCCTGTCTATTCCCTTTCCCATAAGTTCCCGGATGATCTTCTGCCGGCTCTTTGTATCCATTCTGTATGCAATATAAGTTCTGGCATATCGTTCATCATCTATATATCCATAGGCTTCAACATATGTCAGAGCATGATCAACCGCCTGACTGGTAAATCCCGCCTGACGCAATTTCTCTCTCAATCCCTTCTCCGTCCGATCCATATGTTCTAAGAGACGCATGGCTTTACGCCTTGCGTCTCTGTATTCTTCAGGTTCTTCCGTTAAATTTTTCTGTTGTTTCTGTACAGTCTGTCTCTTTAAAGCCTCTGCATTCCTGAGAAATTCTCTCAGATCTCCGGATGAATTCCCCATGATCACTCCTCAGAAGCATCCGGTGCATCACCTGTTGCCGGCACCGGCTCTTTGGCCTGTCCTTCTTCATCCGGAAGAAGATGATAATGGATTCTGACTTGCTTCTCAATCTCATCACAGATATCTGTATGCTCTTTCAGGAAAATCTTCGCATTTTCACGTCCCTGTCCGATCTTATCTCCGTTATATGCGTACCATGCACCGCTCTTATTTACAATTCCGCATTCCGCTGCCAGATCAAGAATATCTCCCTCTTTGGAAATGCCGGTTCCGAACATAATATCAAATTCTGCCTGTTTAAACGGCGGAGCCACCTTATTCTTCACAACTTTGATTCTGGTGTGGTTTCCCACCATCTCACCGCCCTGTTTCAATGTCTCTACTCTGCGGACATCCATGCGGATAGATGAATAAAATTTCAGA
>NZ_JBWJVP010000116.1:0-2712 GCF_056339915.1 Blautia sp. ZXY-1-B12
ATCTAGTAAAAATAATCAAATATGTAGTTGTATAAAAGTATCATACACATAGGGGAGGAAAATCTATGGAACGCATACATATTGTTAAAAAAAGTGTAACAAAGTTAGATGTCGATTGTGTGGTTAATGCTGCCAATGAAGGATTGTGGGCAGGCGGTGGAGTATGCGGAGCTATTTTCAAAGAAGCCGGATATAATGAATTGACAGATGCTTGCACGAAGATAGGTCATTGCGATACAGGAAATGCTGTGATCACACCAGGGTTTCAGTTGAAAGCCAAATATATTATTCACGCTGTTGGACCACAGTGGCATGGTGGCAGTCATAATAAAGAACATTTGCTTCGAAAATGCTATCAAACGGCATTGCTTTTAGCACGGGATAATGGATGTAAATCTATAGGATTTCCTCTAATTTCCTCTGGTATATATGGTTATCCAAAGAAAGAAGCGTGGCAAGTGGTACTAAGGGCAGTTGCAGATTCTCTTGATTCTTTTGTGGATATGGAAGTCTATTTTGCTGTATTAGATGATACGATGCTTGCTATGGGACAGGAAATATATCATGCTATGTTCGATTATACAGGTGATTCATTGTTGGTATCTATTGATAAAGAAAAGCTGTGGCAGTGTATAGAGCTGTTGTGTAAAATACGGAAAATTGAATGGAAAACACCGCCATCAAAAAATGGATTGAATTATTTTCCCTTTCCAATCTATCCAGAGGGGATTTGGCAGGTGTTTAACCTTATGAAGCCGGATAGAGATTATGGAAAACATATGGAACAACAGCCGAGAAACATAGTACCAAGTGAGATGTCTGTAGAGCAGATTAATACAAGACTCACCTTGATTCAAAGGAGTGAACGTTTCGGTGATGGTAATGTTGCAGCAGAAATAGAAAATGGTAATTTGTTAAAAATGTTACTTCGCTTAGATGATCTTTTGAATAAAAGCGTAAAGAACTAGAATTTGCTTGAAAGAAGGTGAGGCAACACATTTGTAGCATTGGGGTCTGACACCAATGTGGTCAACCTAGCGTCAACTTAGGGGCATATTAGCGAATATCCTCTAATGCAAACTACAAAATTAATCGGTTTATGCACAGAAAACAGTTGCTGTTTTGCTGGAAACCAGAAGATTCATAAAAATTGCCGCACTTAAATAAGCCTATTGATGAATGCTGGCTCTATTTTAAAAAGAAGCTTTTTTATTTCGGAAATGTGGACGTCCCTTGGATTTCAATTTCTTCCTTGGAAACGACCTGCCGGGCAGGAGCTGTGATCTGCAGCGTACAGCATCTGTATATAACTGTTCAATAATTGAAAGCTCAAACAGTCCGCAGAGTATTTTGGGAACAATACTTTTGATTCCGTCCAATGATAAATGCACGATTGGCCTGATAACGGAACTTATTTGTGCTTTTGGCAGAAATCTGTATTTCCTCATCTGCTTCATTTTTTATAAGGGAGGCCAGATTCGATAAAAGCATATTTATATAAAATTCCTGCTGTATAGACACTGCAGTAGCACCGGAAAACTCTTCCATGGCAAAGCGGCTTTTTAATTCTTTGTACTTAAGTTCTACAGGCCGATCTGTAGAAGTAAAGTTCCTGGAACATATCTTTTGTAACAGCAGGATCAAACAGGTTTGTTGCAAGATATTCTTTTGTGCCATCATCAAGCGGAATCTCAAGGACACGTATAGGTACATCGGAAGTACCTTCTTTTGAAGTTCCCTGAAGAATGGAAATCATATCACCATTGCATTTTTTAGATAAATTGATTCCCTCTTTCAGTCTCATAACACAGAGATGCCCATGCTCTACACAGTAGCGGAACATATCTTCTGAATAATAACCTCTGTCAAAAATAATAATACTGTTGTTATATAGTCCCATATCTTCAAGAACTTTAAGATGTTCTAATGCAGCTGCTCGTTCAGAGGAAAGAAATTTATGGATAGATGCATGAAGGATATAATCATCCAGAACATCATAAATTATTGAAGCCAGTCCCATGGTATAACGTCGGTTTGGATCAGGATAGCTGGACATTTCGCCAAAGAAATCAAAAGTTGATTTTGAATTCGGAAGTTCAATCCTGGAACCATCTACTGCAAAAAGATGATAACCCTGCCACAGCTTTCTTGAAGGGATCTGGCTGTAAAACAGATCAACAGAAAGGTAATAAAGTTCCTTGAACAGTGAAGGATTAATGAACTGTCTGGCTTTGGAAAGTGCCTGTTTTGAAACATCCGGAAAAGAAAGCGTGCCCAGTTCTTCTCTGATCTGTGAAAGATTCTGGAACATGGAAGCTTTTGAAGAGAAGAACAGATAAATAATAACTTGCAAAAGTGAAAGTTTTCTTCGCCGTACAAAATGTTTTTCCACCCGATGGGGTTCCAGTTTAACTTGATCTGTGATATAATCTTTAATGGATTGGACGATATTTTTACAAATATTAGTTCGACTCATATGGCATACCTCCTACGTATTGGAATAGATAAATATTTCGCTGGTAACGTAATATTGCTTAATCTATAAACCACATATTTAGGAGGATATGTCAAGATATTTATATAAAAAAATCCAGAATATAAGCCCAGAATCGTTGAATTTTCAGCATTCTGGGCTTAAGTTGACCACATTGGGGTCAGACTGTGCGTCCAGCAAAGGGTATATAGTCCGGTGGGTGGAAGCCCCATCAAATA
>NZ_JBWJVP010000117.1:0-11595 GCF_056339915.1 Blautia sp. ZXY-1-B12
CCATTCCTTACAGGTATTTCGTCCCGTGACGGTGACCAAGCTGCCCTGTATTTACGGCGTGCAATCCGTTCCGTGACACAGAGCAAAAAACGAGGAGCTGCTCCGTGTCGTTGATAAATTAAGGAAAGACGATTCTCCTGTGGCAGAAAATATCGCAGACCATATCGAGAGCATGACCGATTATGACTTTGCACACCTTTTTATTCTCGGACGGTGATGTGGAGCAGTCCATCAGTTTGAACGGGCAGCTACATCATACAGGTGGCATGACCTTGTGTTGCCGGATAAGGACACGAAGTTTGAAGAATACACCACAATGGAATTATTGTCCGTGGCTATGCTGATTGTCATTAGTACCTTTGCCCTTGATTTTATCCATTCCGACAGGAGCATTTCCAAGTGGTGGACTTGGACGAGGCGTGGACGTTCCTACAGGTGGCACAGGGGAAAGCATTGTCTAACAAGCTGATTCGTGCTGGACGCTCCATGAACGCTGCTGTTTACTTCGTTACACAAAACTCTGGTGATGTGGACGATAGAAAAGATGAAGAACAATATCGGCTTAAAGTTTGCGTTCCGTTCTACAGACATAAAGGAAATCAAGAATACTCTTGAATTTTTCGGTGTGGATAAGGAGGACGAGGGCAACCAGAAACGACTTAGGGATTTGGAAAACGGACAATGCCTGTTTCAAGATTTGTATGGGCGTGTGGGCGTTATCCAGATTCACCCTGTATTCTCTGACCTGTTCCATGCCTTTGATACCAGACCGCCAGTGCAGACGGAAGAAATGAGGTGAAGCCTATGGACAAGAGAAAAATAGTCCGTTATCTGCTTATCACGCTTTCGGTGATTCTCGGTGTGCTGGTATTTTTATCTATCACGGGTACGGTAGCTCATGCGGCTGGTCTGGTAGACAATACGGTGAGTGACGCTAACACCTATTCCAAATATCCGCTGGAAAACTACCAGCTTGATTTCTATGTGGATTCAAGTTGGGATTGGCTGCCGTGGAACTGGCTTGACGGTATCGGCAAAAGTATTCAGTACGGACTATATGCCATCACAAACTTTGCCTGGACGGTGAGCTTATACATTTCCAATGCGACGGGATATGTGGTACAGGAAGCCTACAAGCTGGACTTTATCTCTGATACCGCAAGCTCTATCGGAAAGAACATTCAGACGTTGGCTGGTATCACTTCCAGCGGTTTTTCCAGTGAGGGATTTTATGTGGGATTTCTGCTTATCCTTATTCTGGTAATGGGTATCTATGTGGCATACACAGGACTTATCAAGAGGGAAACCACAAAAGCAGTTCATGCGGTGATTAACTTCCTTGTGGTGTTTATCCTGTCAGCTTCTTTTATTGCATACGCCCCCAATTATATCAGCAAAATCAATGACTTTTCCGCAGATATAAGCAGCTCGGCATTATCGCTCGGTACAAAAATCGTGCTGCCCGATTCCAACAGCAAAGGAAAAGACAGCGTAGATTTAATAAGAGACAGCCTGTTTTCCATACAGGTGAAACAACCGTGGCTGCTTTTACAGTACGGGGAATCGGATATAGAAACGCTCGGTTCTGACCGTGTGGAAAGCCTGTTATCGGAAAGTCCAGACACGGACGACAGAGAGGACGTTGTGATTGAGGAAATCGAGGATAAGGACAATGACTATTTGAGCGTCACAAAGACCATGACCCGTTTAGGTATGGTAGTGTTCCTGTTTATCTTCAATATTGGTATCTCGGCATTTGTCTTTCTGCTTACCGGCATGATGATTTTCTCGCAGGTGCTATTCATCATTTACGCCATGTTCCTGCCGATTAGTTTTATCCTCTCCATGATACCGACTTATGAGGGCATGGCAAAAAAGGCTCTTACGAAGCTGTTCAATACCATTATGATGAGAGCCGGAATCACACTGATTATTACCACAGCCTTTAGTATCTCGACTATGTTTTATTCCATTTCCTCCAGCTATCCGTTTTTCATGGTGGCATTTCTACAGATAGTCACCTTTGCCGGAATCTATTTTAAATTAGGTGACTTGATGGCAATGTTCAGCCTGCAATCTTCCGATACACAGCAAGTCAGCAGACGAATCATGCGACACCCGTATATGTTCCTCAACCGCAGGGCAAGACGCTTGGAGCGTAAAATCGGTAGGACAATGGCGGCTGGTGCTGCTGGCGGTGTAGCTGGTGCTGCGGCGGCTTCTGCTTCTACGAAAAAGGCAGACAATACCAAACAGACAGGTAATACGCATACCAGAGCAAATCACAATACTTCTGCTTCTTCCAGTGGAGGTAACAGCAAGCCGCCAGCTCTGCCGGATTCCAAATCACAGAAGCCGCTTACATTGCCGGATAAGAAAAGTCAGACGGATTCCTCACAGACCGTACATAGTTCACAGAGCAATACGCAGGAATCACAGTCTACCTCAAAGCGTGGAATCGTGGATAAAAAATCGGTATCGAAACAGCCGCAGTCAGAGAAACAGAATCCACAGCGTCCGAGTGTGGATAAGGAACAGGACAAGCTGGAATCAAAGGATAAAGAGCGACAGGTCACCGGATCAGCGACAAAGAGAGCTGCCCCGGTGCATGAGCGACCAGCCACAACGCCTGTTCCTGTAAAATCGGATTCACAGGCGGCAGCTTCAAAACCAGAGCAGAAAGTCAAAGAGCGTCCTGTCACAGTGACAAAGGAGCAGCCGCAATCAAGCAAGAGTAAAGAGCCTGTGACAAAATCACAGGAGAATGTAAGAACACAGGTTGTCAGAGAATCCCGTCCGGCAGATAAACAGACTTCATCAGCAGTAAATAAACATTCACAAGCTACCACAGATATTTCAAGGCAAACGGTACAACGTCAGAAGCAGACAAAGACGGTTCAGAAAAAGACCACAAATCAATCAACAATGAAGAAATCTACAAGTAAGAAAGGCGGCAAGAAATGAAGTTAAGGCATTTTGCTGTGTTCGGTGGGATTTTCACAGTGATTATCTGTCTGCTTCTGTTCCTGTTTATCGTGACCGCAGATGATGAAGAAAGCGGCTCTTCCAGCTTGGATTTTTCTGGACTGAACCTGTCAGCAGAAGTCTTGAAACATCAGCCTACGGTAGAAAAATACGCAAAGGAATACGGGATTTCTGACTATGTGAATTACCTGCTTGCGATTATGCAGGTGGAATCCGGCGGCACTGGCACGACAGACGTTATGCAAGCCAGTGAATCACTTGGTCTACCGCTTAATTCCTTGTCTGTGGAGGATTCCATCAAACAAGGGTGTAAATACTTCTCGGAGCTTTTGAAATCCGCAGAAGCGAAAGGCTGTGACATCAACACAGTGGTACAGTCCTATAACTATGGCGGCGGCTTCATTGATTACGTTTCCAGTCATGGGAAAAAGTACACCTTTGAGCTGGCGGTCAGTTTCGCAAAGGACAAGTCCGGCGGTGTCAAAGTCACCTATAAGAATGAGATTGCCATAAAAGAAAATGGCGGCTGGCGTTACAGGTACGGGAATATGTTCTATGTAAAATTAGTCAGCCAGTATTTGGCTGTGCCTAGTTTCAGTGACGCTACCGCACAGGCAATCTTCAATGAAGCGTTGAAGTATCAAGGCTGGAAGTATGTGTATGGCGGCAGCAATCCCAACACTTCTTTTGACTGTTCGGGATTGGTTCAGTGGTGCTACGGAAAGGCTGGTATCAGCTTACCCCGTACCGCACAGGCACAGTATGACGCTACGCAGCACATACCGCTGTCACAGGCAAAAGCTGGTGATTTGGTATTCTTCCACTCAACCTATAACGCTGGAACATACGTCACTCATGTAGGAATCTATGCTGGAAACAACAGAATGTATCATGCTGGCGACCCTATCGGATATGCAGATTTAACAAGCTCGTACTGGCAGCAACACTTGATTGGTGCCGGACGAGTGAAAACCAATTAGAAAGGAATGGTGCTATGCTATTTAAGAAAAAGGATAAGGAATCAAAACCAAAAAAGGAAAAGAAAGTGCCGGTGATGAAAGTTGGCACGCATAAGAAAACCGTGATTGCCTTATGGCTGGTGCTGATTGCCAGTGTCAGCTTTGGGGTGTATAAGAATTTCACCGCCATTGATATGCACACGGTACATGAGAAAGAAGTCATTGAGCAGCGTATTGTTGATACCAACAAGATAGAGAATTTCGTCAAGGCATTTGCGAAGTCCTACTATTCTTGGAGCAACACGCAGGAATCCATTGAGAAACGAACCGCAGCCATCAACCAATATCTGACAAAGAGCTTACAGGATTTGAATGTTGATACCGTCCGTATGGATATACCTACAAGCTCTACGGTAACAGACGTTAAGATTTGGGAGGTTGAAGCGGCTGGAATGAACGACTTTACCGTTGTCTACTCGGTAGATCAAACGGTAACGGAGGGAGAAACTACTATCGGCTACACTTCCGCTTATATGGTGGTAGTTCATGTAGATGGTGACGGAAATCTGGTTATTACACAGAATCCGACCATCAGCAGCATACCAACAAAATCCGGCTATGAACCAAAAACAAAAGAATCGGACGGAACAGTGGACGCTGCCACTACGGAGGAAGTTACAGAGTTCTTGGAAACATTCTTCAAGCTATACCCTACCGCAACAGAAAAGGAGCTTGCCTACTATGTATCGGGGAATGTGCTGGAACCTGTGAATTGTGAGTATGTGTTCTCGGAGCTGGTAAATCCTATCTTTACACAAGATGGTGAACAGGTGAAAGTGTCCGTATCAGTGAAATATCTCGACCAGAGGACAAAGGCAACACAGATTTCACAGTTTGATTTGACACTGGAAAAAGATAGTAACTGGAAGATTGTAAAATAATGAAGATGGGGAATGGACATTAAAAACCGTTCCCCTTTAATCATTTTCATTCACGTTTAATTTTTTTAACTGCTATTGCTTATTGTGCTACAAAAAATGCCATTCTTAATTTGGAAGATTAGTTCCAGAAAAATCAGAAAGAATATTGACATACAAGTGATGTGTGTATATAATGTGCATGTATAAACATCACACTAAAGGAGGAAAGATATTTGAAGATAGTAATATCTAATACATCTGAAAATCCTCTTTACCAGCAAATCAAAGACCAAATAAAAGACGCTATCTTAAGAGAGGAATTAGTGGAGGGCGACGCCCTTCCGTCTATCCGTTCCTTTGCAAATGATTTAAAAGTCAGCGTCCTAACAATACGGAGGGTATATGATGAATTGGAAAAAGAGGGATTTATTACAAGTCAAGTCGGTATCGGGACTTTTGTTTCTACAAGTAATATTGAATTATTAAGGGAGTCCAAACGGCGACTTGTAGAGAAAAAAATGCTTGATATGATACAGACAGCTAAATCACTAAATATCAGCAAAGAGGAATTAAATGCCATGATGGACATTCTATACGAGGAGGAAAACTGAATGGACAATATTTTAGAAGTATCTGGAATCAATAAAAGTTACGATGATTTTTCCTTGAAGGACATCTCATTCTATTTACCAGAGGGATGTATCACTGGATTTGTGGGAATTAACGGGGCAGGTAAGACAACCACTCTACGAAGTATTTTAGGGCTTACCAACAATGTGTCGGGGAAAATAAATTTTTTTGGTATGGACATAAAGGGAAATGAAAGCGAAATAAAAGACCGTATCGGTATTGTGCTTGATGATGGTTGTTTTTATGATGAATTAACCATTTCAGAAATGAAAAGCATCATAGCACCTGCCTATAAAAACTGGTGTGAACAAGATTTTATTGATTACTTAGAACGTTTCGAGCTTAACCCAAAGCAAAAAATCAATACACTGTCGAAAGGTATGCGTATGAAATATGCTTTGGCATTAGCTCTTTCACATAAAGCGGAGCTACTTATTATGGACGAACCGACAAGCGGACTTGACCCACTGGTACGAAGCCAGCTTTTGGATATATTAAAAGATTATATGAACAAAGATGGAAAAGGTGTATTTTTTTCTACGCATATTACCTCTGATTTAGACAAAATTGCAGATATGCTGATTATGATTGATAGTGGGCAGATTGTTTTTCAAGAAGAAAAAGACCAGTTGCTTGACAGCTATCGAATTATAAAAGGAAGTGCAGAGAAACTGAATTCAGATACACGAAAGATGTTTCTTTGCACAGAAGAAAGTGCATTTAATTTTACGGGAATTACAAAACAGGCTTCTGTTGTTATGGAATGTATGCAGGATGTTCTTATAGAACGACCAACGATTGAAGACATTATGCTTGCGAATGTGGAAAGGAGAAAAAAGAATGTTATTTAGCTTAGTAAAAAAAGATTTTCTAATTGTAAAGAAATATGTGGGTATTATGCTTATTGTATCCTTTTTAATTCCGCCTATTATGCTTTGGCGTACACCTGAAGCGGCTGGAGCTATGGGTTTCACACTTACTATTATTTTCAGTATTTTCATGTTGACACAATATGTTTCCTTAAAGGAACATCAATATCCGAAAGCCGCTACTCTGCTTTGTGCAACGCCATATCCCCGTAGGCTGATTGTACTTTCAAAATATTTATTTTGTCTGGTTATTTATGCGGTATGCTGTTTGATTTTTGGGATTGACACACTTCTTTTCCCAAAACTTGGAACGTTTGATATTAGGATGGCGGTTATCATTTTTTTTACGGTCACTGTATTTTTATCTGTTTATTTTCCTGCTTTATATAAACTGGGATATGAAAAAACAAAATTTTTCTTTGTCTTAGTTATTATGGCATCCCCTATTTTGTTTGCAGCTCTGTTTAAACCAGAAAATAAGATGAAGTTTGATTTCTTAAATACGGTTTCCACAACAATGCTCATTATTTTTGGTATTGTAATTAGTCTTATCATTTTTTCAATATCCGCTATTCTGTCAATTAAGTTTTTTGAAAAGAGCGATTTGGCATAGGAGGTATCGTATGGAACATGATGTAATTATTTTGTATTTGATAGCAGGAGTATCGTTTACTTTCGCCTTGTTTAATTGTATTTTGTTTGCCTTGAAACATGGAAAGACAATGAAAACAGATGGAATGATTGTTTCAATAAAGTCTACAAACCCGACAAACGAAAAATGGCGTAATGCAAAACTGGCAGAGGTTTCCTATCTGGTAAATGGCAAGTGGATTGTGTCAAAAAATCGCATACAGGTTTCTCTTACCTCCGAGATAGGAACGCATATTCCTATCCGATATGACCGAAACCAGCCAGACAAAATATACAGTTATTCAGTAAAACGAATTATTATAGGATTTTTAATTGGTGTAGGTAGCATACTTATAGCTGCGTTTATGCAAATTCATTAGAGAAAGGGGATATAGGATATGCCACATTTTCCAGAATGGTTTATAGTCATTTGTGTGTTGTTCCCTATTGCCAATTTGATTTATAAGGCATGGAAAAACAGAAAGAAATAGCAAAGTGGAGGTAATGATGAAAAAAACGGAATGGATACGCTGCCCTGTTTGTGGCAACAAAACCCGTGACAGAATTAGAGAAGATACGGTTTTAAAAAATTACCCGCTCTATTGTCCGAAATGTAAACAGGAAACCTTAATAGAAGCCAAAAATCTACAAATAATAGTAATCAAAGAGCCAGACGCACAGACGCAGAGCCGATAACACCGAGAATAGTTTTATCTTGGGTTATCGGCTTATTTTATTGGAAAGCTAAAAAGCATAGGATTACTCCTCCACTTCCTTAGACTTGATGATTCCGTCAATAACGCTTTCCATGATAACTAAATCTTTGTCGGACAGGTTATCAAGCTGCTTTTCCAACTGTATTCTTCTGGTGCTCTTCACCAGATCAGAAGCAGGCAGGAAAAAAGCGTCTGTTGATACATTCAATAAATGAACAAGGTCATAAAATACTTGTAAACTTGGGTGCTGCCCTTTGTTTTCAATATTCGTCAAATAGCGTGGGTCAATCTCAATCATTGCTCCCACTTGTTCACGGGTAAGACCTTGTTTCATGCGAGCTTCTTTGATTGCAAGACCAAAGGCTCTAAAATCATACTTATCTTCTTTTTTACGCATATGTAATCACCTCACTACATTTTACTGTTCCTGTTGATTTTCTAACAGGTATAGAAAAACGCATAGTATGGTTTGTAAGTTCCTATCTGCGTAAAAGGAACATTAAAAAAGTGCTGCATTGCGGTAAATAAAAAAAACCGCTATTGTCAGTAGCATTTTTGCATGTTAAAAATTTTCTTTGTTTAGATGGCGGTTGACAAGCCGCCTTTTTTCCATCCCCGAAAAACAGTATATAGGTTTGGGGTTAGCGGCTTTAGGAGGTAGCCGCATTGAGAAACCTACATAATCGACAATCTTTGATATATCCGATATTGTCAAAAAAATCTTAGCCTTTAAAGCGGTACAATATACCCTTGAATATGGTTTTTCACATTACATAGCAGGAATAACTATAAAAGCACAAGAACAGCATTCATTTTATGCTCTTGTGCTTTTTTGCTGCTTAAAAAAATTTTTTGACTTTTTTCTGATTTGGGTTACAAATCGCTCCTCCGTGTTGAGTGTTAGTGCGGAAAGAGGTAAAAAGCCTTTTCGCTTTAGCAACGTCAACTTGAAAGGAGGTGAGATTATGAAACCTTCTTCATTTGAGAACGCTATAAGACTTCAATTTGACTGTCTGGCTCGTAAGGTGATTGGCAGAACTGTAAAGAACTACAACAAAGAACTTGCCAGACGTGCAAAGCATGAAATATCTTTCTGTGAAATACCAGAGCTGGAATTAAACCAGTTGGGTGTATCGGACGAATACCCGATTGAATTTACTTCCTTTGATGTGTTCGGTACAGAAGTTCGTGTCTATGATGAGAAATTATGTGAAGCAATCAAAAAATTAAGCGAAAGACGACGTAATGTTGTGTTGATGTTCTACTTTCTGGAATTACCAGACGCAGAAATCGCAGAGATTTTGGATATTTCCAGAAACTCTGTTTATAGAAACAGAATGTGTTCACTAAAGCTCATTAGAGATATGTACGAGGAGGAATTATTATAACATGATGAAGTCTACAAAAAAGTGTACTCTATTCTCCACAATCAGTTTAGCTACTGATGGTGACGAAGTGGCAATAGAGAAAATATTAAATCACTATGACGCTTATATATCAAAAGCAAGTTTACGCCCGTTCTATGATGAACACGGAAATATGTATATTGTGGTCGATATGGAACTGAAAGGCAGAATCAGAGCTGCTCTTATTAAAGCAATTCTAGGTTTTGAAGTCAGAGTGAAATAAGCGAATATATACGGAGTGTTCTACCACCTCATTCCAGCTCCGTTTTACAAGTGTTCTTTGAAAACTGAATAAAGTAATCAGATACGTTTGATATACGGTGAGCCGACGGACTGGAACGCCATGACCCACGAAAGGAGGGATAGCGAAGCGAGCGACCACGCCAGTGATCCGTAAGCGACTGTTGGAAAAGTTGCTGCCATGACCCGTATATCAGAATAATGATACACCCGTATGACACGGTTCACCCATCAGAATGGGAATGGTGAAATTCCAGTGGAGCTTTCCAAAGCCATCTGATTACTTCTTATTTATAGACAAATTCTTTCATAACGTACAAGCATTTTTGCATACTTTGTAAATATATTGTAGTGAGGTGGTTCAATGGCAAATGACGCAAAGGTAGTTTGCAAGAATGTTTTTAAAAATTGTGATAAAGTGGCGTTTACAAAAGCATTTACTCTAAAATGGATAGAGTTGATACAATATGAAAAAAATAAAGGAAAGGCAACTCCTGCCAATGATAGACAAACTATCCTACAAGATGTTATAATAACATTATGTAGAGATAGTTTGTTTCGTCTTCTTTAAAAGGAGAACGAAGCATGATAGAATCAAAATCAAGAGTTGCTATTTATTGCCGCTTATCAGAGGAAGATAGAAACAAACAATCAGAAACAGACGACAGTAACAGTATTCAGAATCAAAAGTCAATGTTACTTCAATACTCATTAGAGCATGGTTGGGAAGTCTACAACATATACAGTGATGATGATTACACTGGTTCTGACAGACGACGACCAGAATTTAACAGGTTGTTGGAGGACGCAAAGAATCGCAAATTTGATATTGTCCTTTGTAAGACACAATCCAGATTTACCAGAGAACTAGAATTAGTGGAAAAATATATCCACGGTCTTTTTCCTATTTGGGGTATTCGCTTCATCAGTATTGTTGATAATGCAGATACAGCTAATAAGGGAAATAAGAAATCAAGACAGATTAACGGTCTGGTGAATGAGTGGTACTTGGAGGATATGTCAGAGAACATTAAAAGCGTTCTCACTGACAGAAGAAAGAACGGACACCATATCGGTGCTTTTGCCCTGTATGGTTACAAAAAAGACCCTGACGTGAAAGGGCATTTGATTATTGATGAAGAAGCTGCGGAAGTTGTCAGAGAAGTTTTTACACTGTTTTCACAGGGATATGGAAAGACCGCCATTGCCCGTATGTTGAATGACAGAGGAATACCAAACCCTACGGAATACAAACGACTTCATGGTTTGCGTTATAAGCAGCCTAAAACGAAAAACAGTACCCTATGGAAATATTTTGCCATATCAGATATGTTGGTAAATGAAATCTATATCGGGAATATGGTTCAAGGGAAATATGGCAGCGTTTCTTATAAGACAAAGCAAAACAAACCCAGACCAAAAGACGAGTGGTACAGAGTTGAGAGTACACATGAGCCGATTATTGACCGTGAGTTATGGGATAGGGTTCAAGCATTGGTAGCTCTAAAGGCAAAACCTTTCACAGTTGGCACAATCGGCTTATTTGCCAGAAAAGCTCGCTGTATGAATTGTGGTTATACAATGCGTTCGTCAAAGAATCGTGGTAAGCATTATTTACAATGTTCTAACCGCCATGTAGCAAAGGACGCTTGTATAGGTTCTTTCATTTCAGTAGACAAATTGGAAAAAGCTGTGATTGATGAACTTAATAAGTTATCCACAGAATATCTGGATAAAGATGAGCTTGAACAAAATGTGCAATTCAATAATGACCTGCGAGGTCAAAAAGAAGCTATGGAAACGGAGATTGCTGCTTATCAAAAAAAGATTGCGGAATACACAAAAGGAATCCGTGAACTATATTTAGATAAGGTAAAAGGTATTCTTTCCGAACTTGATTACTTGGATTTATCTAAAGACTTCTCAACACAAAAAGAAAGGCTCGAAAAACTGGTAATTGATACGCAGAAACAGCTTGATGTTATTGAAAGAAAAATGCTGATTGGCGATAACAGACGACAGTTAATCGAGCAATATACAAATCTTGAACACTTAGACAGGGAAACGGTTGAAAAGCTGATTGATTATGTATTGGTCGGTCAGAAAGACCCTGTAACTAAGGAAATACCTATTGAAATACATTGGAATTTCTAAAGTTCTCTCATATCTGGCAGCTAGTATGCCAGATTATCGGGAACTATCTTTTAAAACCTCAATGTTGTCTTTACACAATCGCACCA
>NZ_JBWJVP010000118.1:0-2581 GCF_056339915.1 Blautia sp. ZXY-1-B12
TTTGGTTAACCATAATAATATTATGTAATTTACACTGTAGCAAAACCTATCAGTTGCGGCAGAGTACCACGTCCATAGGATACAATCTTGTTATACCGCATGGGGTGGAGACTTCATGACCGTTAACTGGATATCAAGAATCCCAACGTTATCTTATATGGAAATGGGATTTCCCCGATTAAAAAATCCCCGCAGAGGAAACTTGATGTTTTTTCCGCGGAGATATAATGTATTTCCAATTACTTTTTCGGTTTTGACAGGATCAACTGGAAATCTTCTGCATCAATCAGAGCCAGTACTTTCTTTACAAACTGTGTGGAAACCAGCTCTGTGATTTCATGGCCTTCTGTTTGAAGCTGATCGATCTTAACGATTTCCAGATTGTACTTAGAAATATCTTTTTCTTCGAGCGGGGAGTGGAAGGTTTTTGTACCATTAATATCGTAGAACAGGTAGTAATGATATTCCGGGTGGTTTTTGTCTTCCACATCTCCAAACCATACTTCTCTGTCTTCTTCTGGATCAAAGAAACAGTTCTCCCACACGAAATTTTTTAAGTTTTTCCGGTATTCTGGTTCATAGTCGTAGATACGGATCCGTTTGTATCCAATAAACTCCTTATGGATACAGGTTGGTTCCAGAACAGAAAGCAGCTTTTCCTTCTGGGAATAGTATTCTTCTTTCATTACCTGACAGTGATCAATATTCCCGTACTTGTCATAAGCATAGCGATTTCCGCGATAATACTGACGGTATCCTCTCTCCTTGTCCCGGTAATTCTTTGCCCGCTTGTTGACACTGTACAGGCAGTCCAAGAGCATACTTTCTGTAATATTTTTTTTCTTGAGATTATCGGTGTATTCTTTTGGCGTTCTCATTTGCATCCTCTTTTCTTATCTTAGAAATTCTTGTACGATCAGCATAATTCATTTCAAAGAGAGAATGTTTTCGTACGAAAAAAACACTGTTGAAGACTTCAGGTGTTGTATGCTCTAAAAGACTTCTTAATCAAGCGGTTAGGAAGTCTCTTTAGAACACACAACCTAAAACCGAAGAAAGGAGCGCAAGTTATGAAAAAAAATGAGAAAATCACAGCTCTGTATGAACGACTGAGCCGTGATGACTTTGGCAAAGATGATGACCAGCAGCGTGAGAGCAACTCTATTTCCAATCAAAAGGCTATGTTGGAGGAGTTCGTCGCACGGCAGGGCTTTACAAACATTGTCCATTTCACGTACGATGGCATTAGCGGCACCTGCTTTGACCGTCCCGGATTTTTGGCAATGATGAAAGAAGTGGAAGCCGGGAATGTGGAGTATCTGTGTATCAAGGACATGAGCCGCATGGGTCGTGACTATCTGAAAGTAGGTCAGATTATGGAAATTCTGCGTCAGCGTGGCGTTCGCTTTATCGCCATCAATGACGGTATGGACAGTGCCAGAGAGGACGATGATTTTACCCCTTTCCGCAACATCATGAACGAGTATTATGCCAGAGACACCAGCCGTAAAATCCATTCCACTTTCCAGTCCAAAGGTAAGTCCGACTTGAAGCGGAAAGCCAGCGGAGCGCAGAAGCGATACGAGGACAAAATCAAGAAGAGAAAAAAGGCGGAAATCGAAGCCAAGAAAGCCGCCATTCGTGCGGAGGACATTGCATAGGGCGTGTTCGTTCCTGTCAGCATTTTACCGCAGAGTGAGCCGATGAAAGGGGTACAAACAGCATGAATATCACTTACACACAGAATGGAGATTATCTTATCCCGAACATCGTTATCCGCAAGACCAAGCCCCTCGGACACTACGGCAGACTTCGCAAGGCGTCACCGCCCGATACTGTTCAATGAGCTGGTGCTATCCGACAAGCTCTTTGAGCATTGCGCCGAAATTGACGAAACAGCACGAAACCGCATAGAGCTGATTGTGCGGTCACTGGCAGAGGAAGTTGTGAAAGCGGAATTGATTTATGATTGAGCGAGGAAGTCCGGGCAGAAAACTGTTCGGACTTTTCTCATATCTCACAAAAGTTGAGGTAGAATTGTTCACAAGTTTTATGGTATAATTTGAACACGAAATTGAGCAACAAATTTATAAAGGAGAATATGGATGAAGCTGTTTTTATGTTCGCACTTTTCAAGTGTAGGAAGTTTGATAAAAGAAGAAATTGATAACAAAAAAGTCGCATTTATTCCAACAGCATCGCTGCGTGAAGGCTACACCGGTTATGTTGGCTCGGCTCGAAAGCTATTTAATAAACTGGGAGCAACCGTAACTGAAATTGATATTTCAACGGAGGCTTATTCAACGATACAATCGGTTTTTGAAGATGCGGACGTGATATATTTTACTGGTGGAAATTCTTTCTTCCTTATGGACCAGCTCCGTAAAACGGGAACGAATGAGCTGTTGAAGAAAGAATTGGCAAAGGGAAAACTGATGATCGGTGAATCGGCAGGTGCGATTATATGCGCTCCTACCATCCAATATATTGAACAAATGGATGAAAAGCCGGAGGACTACTCACAAGAAGATGATGTAGGGCTTGATTTGATTGATTTCTATGTTCTTCCGCATTATCTTAC
>NZ_JBWJVP010000119.1:0-3034 GCF_056339915.1 Blautia sp. ZXY-1-B12
TCTTGTGGACATCACGGAAATTTATATTATGATTCCAAAATGTTTCCGGAAATGGTCCATCCTCATCTGGCACACAGAGATTTGTTGAGAGAACAGGCTGAAGCCTGCAGAAAACGTGGAATACAGGTAAACCTTTATACAACCATTCGCTGGAACAAGAGAATCGCAGATATGCATCCGGAATGGATCTGTATTGATGAAAACGGAGCACTTCAGGACTATAAGGGAAAGGGGTATTTTGAGGCTGGTTTTTATAAAAACCTTTGTGTAAATACACCGTATCGTGATTTCTTGAAAAAGCAGTTCGGAGAAGTTCTGGAAACGATTCCGGGAGATGGAGTATGGTATGATGCAGCTTTTATGAATGAATGCTGCTGTCCATCCTGCCAGAAACTTATGCGGGAAAAAGGTCTGAATCCTGCAAAAAAGGAAGACCGTCAGGAATTTGCAAGGTGGACTTATTATGATATGGTCGAAGATCTGACCGCATTTGCAAAAAAATATAATCCAGATTTTCATGTCTGCTATAACAAAGGACATGTTGGATATCTCGATAAACCAGTGATAAAGGATTATTCGTATTTTTCTTTTGAATCTCTTCCGGGAGTAGAATGGGGATATCTTGATTTTCCTGTTTCTGCTAAATATATGAGGAATTTTGGAAAAGAGTGTCTTGGACTGACAAGCAGATTCCACACAGAATGGGGCGATTTTCATGCATTTCGTAATGAGGCAGCTATGGAATATGAAGTATTTTCCATGCTTTCCCATGGATGCAAATGTACGATTGGTGACCAGATGGATTACTGGGGAAAATTGAATAAGGATATGTATCAGCAGATCGGAAGGGTTTATAAATCTGTAGAAGAAAAAGAACCCTGGTGTGAGAATGCAAAACCAGTATCTGAAATTGGTGTTTTTACAGCAGAAGAATTTTATGCTACAGGCGTAGCAGGACAGATTCCAGGTGCATCTGAAGGTGTGGCAAGACTTCTGATGGAATATGGATATCAGTTTGATTTTATTGACAGTACTTCTGATTTTGGAAAATACAGGTTGTTAATTTTACCGGATGTAATTCCTGTAGATGAAATATTAGGCCGGAAACTGAGTGCTTATATAAATGCAGGAGGCAAATTACTGGCAAGTTATCAGTCTGGTCTTGACAAAGATCACCAGAAATTTATGATCTCAGAACTGGCAGTAAAATATCTTGGAGATGCACCATATAGTCCGGATTTTATATGGCCGAAAGAACATCTGGCAAAGGGTCTTGCAGATGCAGAACATGTAATGTATGACAAAGGAACACTTGTAGAAGCGACAGATGAGGCTCAGTTTGTCCAGAAAGTAATCCCGCCGGTATTTAATCGTACATATGAACATTTTTGTTCTCATCTTCATTCTCCATCAGGAAGAAAAGAAGTATATCCTGGTATTGTGGAAACAGAAAATACAGCGTATTTTATTCATCCGATTTTTACAACATATCAGAACTGGGCACCTGCATGGTATAAAAAGATCCTGAGAAATGAATTAGACAGAATGCTTCCGAATCCGCTGATTCAGCATAATGGACCATCAACAACACAAGTTACAGTGTTAGATCAGGAACAAGAGAACAGAAGAATTGTACATGTACTTCATTATGTACCGGTGAAGAAATGTAAAAATCTTGAGATTGTTGATGATATTATTCCTTTATATAATCTTAAGATTACTATGACAGAAGAACGTGAAGTAGAGAAAATTTATACAATACCCGATAAACAGGAAGTTCCATTTGTACAGGATGGAAAAAAACTTGAATTTACTCTAAAAGAGATTAAGGGACATCAGATGACTGCTGTTTGTTACAAAAATTAGTAAGGAAAAGAGGAGGTTTTTATATGAAGACAGGGAAAAAAGTTTTAGGGGCTGTATTAGCGGCAGCAATGGCATTATCATCTATTACACCGGTATTTGCAGCAGATAAAGTTAAGATTACATTTATGAGCCGTGACAGTGGTGATACACCTATAGCAAAGGTTTATGAAGACCAGATTGCAGCATTTATGGAAGAAAATCCTGATATTGAAGTTCAGAACGATTCTGTTTATGAGGAATCTGCTTATAACAATAAACTGAAAGTTGCATTATCTACAGGAGAAACACCAAATATCTTTTATTATCCGGCAATTGCCGGCCTGAAAGAATGGGCACAGAATGGAGTTCTGTTGGATCTGACAGATTCACTTAACGAAGATGAAGAATGGAAGAACACGTTCCTGGATGGAGCATTAGATACATATGATCTGAGTGCTTATGGAGTAGATGGAATCTATGCATTGCCAAATGAACTGAATGTGGATGCTATTTTCTACAATAAGGCTTTATTTGAAAAAGCCGGTATTGAGAAAACTCCAGAAACAATGGATGAACTGTATGAGGATATTGATAAGCTGGTTGCTGCCGGAATTACTCCGTTTGGAGTAGGCGGAAAGAATACCTGGGTTATGGGACATATCTTTAATAATATTCTTGCTAAAAGAATCGGAAGAGATGGCATTATAAAATTGGGTACTGGCGAGAAAAAATGGACGGATGATGATGTAGTAGAATGCCTGCAGATTACAAAAGATTTAAAAGATAAAGGTGCTTTTGCAGAAGGATTTGAAGGAATGGATTATAATACTCAGATGAATCAGTTCCTCACCGGAGAAGTAGCAATGATTTCTCACAGCAGCCCTATCATTCCTGAAATGTTTAATTCTGAATCAGAAATTTTGGATGATATTTCATTCTTTGCATTCCCATACTTTGAAGATAAACCAGAGTATAAAGATACACATGTAGTATATACTTCCGGATGGATGCTTTCAGGAACTATGAGTGATGAGGAAAAAGAGGCAACTCTAAAACTGGTGAAATATATGACATCTAAAGAGTCTATTCAGGCACGTATGAATGCAGCGATGAGAGTTGCTCCATATAAAGATATTGATGCACCGGAAGACGCACCGCAGATTTTCAAAGATATGGTTGAATATACAGG
>NZ_JBWJVP010000120.1:0-5729 GCF_056339915.1 Blautia sp. ZXY-1-B12
CAACCTAGATAGGCGTTTTCGCATTTATCGTGAAACGCTTTCGCGTTTTTCGTGCGCCGCTTCAATGGTTGCTGCTGACAGTCGCTGGATACAGACCAGCTGGTACGAAGGCGGCCTGCAGGAAAAAGATGTGGCAGAGGCGGTCAGGATCCTGCAAAACAAGGAGGTGCGTCCTGAATGCACATAATGAGTTTTGAGGAATTTCTCGAAAATGAAAAACCGGAAATGTCCGTGATCATCCAGAGAGTAGCGGACAGGTATAAGAAGAATTACAAAAATACATTAAAGAGACAGCATGTTCCGAAATATCAGTACAAAAATTTATGCCAAAAAGCATGGAAAGTTTTTCGGAAGACAAAGGATTTCGATGCAGCGGTTAAAAAGGAAATGATGCAGGGAAAAGAAAGCAGGAAGTTCTTTAACCCGAAGTATCGGAAAGAAGCCGAAGCCCTGTATGACCAATACCTGGAAGAAATGCATGCCCGGATGGAAGAGGAGCGTCTTAAGAATGCGGTGCTGACTGCGATCCCCGAACGGATTAGGGATGCATACCCTGCTGCGAGACAGCTTAAACGCAGGTTCGTCCTGCATATTGGTCCGACAAATTCCGGAAAGACCTACGAGGCCTGCAGAAGTTCCAAAATGCAGAGGAGGCAGTATATCTGGCTCCTCTTAGGCTCCTGGCTCTGGAAGTATATGAGACTACAAATATGTTCCTCCCATGTTCCCTGCTGACCGGAGAGGAAGAGGACATCATGCCCGGAGCCACACATATCTCAGAAACCATAGAGATGGCAGATCTTTCCCGTCATTATGATATGGCGGTCATTGACGAGGCTCAGATGATCAGTGATCCTAGCCGCGGAGGTGCATGGACAGCTGCTATCCTTGGACTCTGTGCGGATCGAGATCCACATTTGTATGGCTCCACATGCGGAATCCATTATCCGGAAACTGATCGCATACTGCGAAGATGAGGTTGTGGGAAACAGACCGCAGGGACAGGATGACGCCGCTTATCGAAGACACAGAAGACTTTTCCTTCCCGGAAAGCGTGATGCGGGGGGATGCACTGATCGTGTTCTCCAAGAAAAGCGTGATCTCCTGCGCTGCGGAGCTTCAGGCAAAAGGAATCTCCTGCAGGCATGATCTACGGTGCCCTGCGCGTATGAGACGAGACGGGCCGAAACAGACCGGTTTGCGAAAGGCGAAACAATTCCTGTCGTGGTTGCTACGGATGCGATCGGCATGGGATTAAACCTTCCGGTAAAGAGAGTGGTATTTCTGGAAACGGAAAAATTTGACGGATATGGCAGGAGGGACCTGCTGTCGGAAGAGATACAGCAGATTGCCGGACGTGCAGGACGAAAAGGACTCTATGAATGCGGATACTATACTTCATCAAAGAGAAAAAGTTTTATCCGCAGCAGCATGACCAGGTCTCCGTCAGCGATACTGTTTGCCCGTCTGGGTTTTCGCGGATGCTCATAGAGGTGGAAGGAAAGCTGTCGGAAGTGATGAAACGATGGATACATATTGAGACGGAATCATTTTTCTGAAAACTGACCTGACCGAGGAACTGGGACTGTGTCAGTGGCTGGAGGGTTTGACGGATGATAAGGAGATAACCTATCGTCTTATGTACATTCCGTTTAATACGGAAAATCCGGAACTGCTTACTCTCTGGAAAGAAAGCGCCAAAATGGTGATTGACAGGGGATATGTGGACATTGATGATCCGGTGTGTCAGCTGGACGAAGAATTCGGGGAAGCAGTCTGTGAGGGCGATACGAACAAAAAAATCCAAGCACTGGAAGTTCTGCATCAGAAATATGACATGTTCCACAATTTTGTCCGTCTCTTTGGAATGCCGGGGAGACAAAACTGGGATAAGAATCTGATACGTAAGAGAAAAAAGGAAATCTCAAAAGAGCTGACAGATACGATCAGGGAAAAGAAGCTGAAGAGACGGAAGTGTATGGTCTGCGGAAGGAACCTGCCATTTGGCTACCCATATAAACTGTGCCAGCCCTGCTTTGAGAAAAAGAAGTTTTTTGAGGATTTTTTTGAGACTGCGGATATGTAACTCAAATTAGCAAAAAAAAGCACCGAAACCGGTGCTTTTTGTGATCATGGTAAATTCTATGCTTATGGCTGCATATTTGATCATCGTCGGATTGACCGCCTGGTCATTGGTACAAAGTTTTGGTATTAAGGAAATTTCTGTGGAAGCGGAAATTAAATATATCTTTTCAGTAGAATATCCCGGCAGATCGGAGACGGATACTGACGCTGCTCTGCAGATATTCGTACAATGGCAGGGAATACGAGGAAAAGGTCTTCCGCGAAGATTCCTGCAGAAAAAGGAGACAAGATCAACATTGTAATTGACGCAGACCACCCAGATATTGTCATTGGGTTTTCCCAGAAATCAAAAGTAATCTTTCTGTTCGTAATGCTTGGGGTCATGGCGGTGTTTGCCATTGTTCTTCTTATTGAGAACTTCAGGCTTAAGGAATGACGTATTTTCCGCGGATATTCCAGTTGTATGGTACAATAGAATTACAAAAACAGCATGGATATCGAAAAGGAGAAAACAATGGCAAAGAATGAAGATGGATATGAAAAATATCTGGGATATATTGAGGACAACTTAGATGAGGTAACAGAAAAGGTTACAGGGATTTTCAATGAGAGAAAGAAAGGTCTTGCTGCAACGCTTTGCGGAATGCTTCGGGAAGCAGTGTCCTGTGCTACCCATTATGAGTGGAGAAGAGGAGATTGTCCTTACGATACCTCCGGGGAAATAAAGGACTGTGGTGATATAGATTTAAATATTTCCATCGCCGATTTTCTGGAAGAGGAATATACTGGTGGTGCAAAAGCAACATATGTCAGTGGACATGGTCTTTCATATGAAACATATCAGGATTCCCTTACCAATGATACAATCACGCTATGTGAAAATGTCCTGAGGGATGCAGTCAGGATCTGCCTGCAGGAGGCATTTCCTGAGGACGAGGTGTCAGAAAGAGATGCAGAGGAAGTGATCTATGAATGTCATGATGACATTTATGATAATTGTCCGGCAGAAAGGTTTTGGCCATGCAGCGGGGCTTTGGAATATTGCGGGATTGATACAGAAATGCCGCTTAAATCGTTGTTTGATACAAAGAAAGAGAAAATTGTAGCGTTCAGAGTAAAATAGAGCCGTTTACCATTCATTTTTTTGTCTTTCGTTTTTGGGCATCTGCGGGGTTCGGAATTAACCGCGGATGTCTTTTTTGCGCATATAATTTCGTTTTTTATCATATTAATTAAATTGACTCCCACAAGTAGTATATTTTGAAATACGAAAAAGTGAATTCTAATTCACTTTTTTATTTTGTTTCACCGTTTTTCATTTTCTTTCCGTATCAAATACGAAAGGAGAATGTAAAAATGAATGATACTATCTACAGAGGAATGAGAGACCTTGTCTATGTAGCTCTTGGAAAAACAGCTTACAGTAACAGTTCTGAGTATCTGGAGTTAAAAAAGCATTTCAGATACCCTGGCGAGGTACTGGAGCGTATGGAACAGTACGGATATTCATCCAATGACGATTATATCTCTTTCATGGAGGTCGTACTGTGGATGAAGGAGACTCTGTCAGCAAAGCAGATGGAAGAGATGTTCGTCGGAACCCAGCTGGAAGACTTTGTAAAGAGAACAAAGGAAAAAGCAGGAGATAACCTGTATCTGCTGTACGAGCTTTATCTTTATGAAAAGAGCAGCAGAAAGCAGATCCTGACAGCTGTCAGTAAGACTCCATTGGAAACAATCGCCGGATTCCTTGACTGGATGACATCCAACAGGCTTTTTGGAGCTGCGGACTATTCCCTTGCAAAGGATACTCGTCCTTTCCATGGACGGAGAGTTAAAGACCCTGAACAGACTGAATGCCGTAAAAGATGCCGATCTGTTTATCCATCTGATCAAATTTGCTTTCAGGCTGGTATGCCATGATTCCATGTTTAAATCTGACGAGGATTATAAACGGTTGGATTTGACCGGACTGCTTGTTGCTTTAAAAGATCTTTATTCAGAACCGGTAGGCAAATCTTCCAAAAAAGTCCTGGAACAGATGGGATTTTCCGAAATGGACATCCTTAATCTGAACTGCGGGATCTGGCTTATCAAGGATCAAAAGCCTTACTGCTGCAACTCAGAGATCAAATGGTGGAGATTAAAGAAACGCTGGCTCCAGTCTTTGTTTGTACAGAAAGAAGAGATCACGATCAATCCAGTTATTGAAAAAATGATGGAGATGGAAATGCCCAGAAAGATCGATGGGGAAAATCTTACAAGAGAATTCTATCTGGAAGGATTTTCAGCAGAGATCCCTGATATCCAGAATTCCTATCTTTTGTTTGATCAGTTGACCAGACGATTGGATGAAAACGGATATGCCTCCGATAACAGCATGAATAATGTTTTTAAATGGAAGTGTATATGTAAAAACCATGATCTTTCAGTTATGGGGGATGTGCTTTGGCTGAAAGGCCTGCTGGCGTATCTGAATCCTCAGGGGATCTCTTTTAACAGAAATATCTCAACAGGAGCTGATCGGAACAAACAGATCTATGCAGAAGTGATCAAGAACTGTGAAAACCTGGAAGAAAAGCAGGAAATATTAAAGGAAATCTTCCAGAAAGATGTAAAGGAATTCATTTACCAGAATCCCGCTTTCTTCAGAACAGAATTTCTTGACCCGCTGTTTATTTCCGGCTTTCTGGACATGGACAGATATTACAAAGAGAACAGCAACGCTGCTGCGGGGTATTTAAAAAACATAGAATATCCTTTCCAGCTCGCTTTTTCTGCAGAAGTTCTGCGAGGACAGAAACTGGCAGTTTACTACCGGGGAAGCTGAATTTTTAAAAACAGCTGTTAAGGACAGCTGGATGGTAAGTCTGGCTTATTCAAATAAGTCGACCGATACCTGTTTTCAGCGTTTTTCTTCGGAAGAAAAGAAACTTCTCCTGGGGCTTGTGTGTGAACTTTGTGTCCGTATTTCTCACATCTGCAGACTTGACCTTTTGATGGCGGGATTAATTGCAAATACGGAAACAAGACTCATACTCGGAGAAGAGATTTCCCAGGAGTGGTACCGGATCTTAAAACAGCGTGATTTTGGATATCAGGATTCCCTTGATCGGGATTTCCTTTCCGCGGAGGATTATCAAAAGATCCAGAAACAAAAAGAAGAACAGAAGGAGAAAGAAAGACAGGACCGGGAGGCGAGAGAAGTAGAAATACGGAAAGCGTCGCTGGAAGCAGAACTTCAGGGACTCACCATCAAGGAAGCGGCTAAAGTTTTCGCAGGTAAAGTTCCGCCTTTTGTTTTTTCAGATAGAGAGCGGACTCTTGCTTCATTGGAAGTGTATAAGGAACACTTTGAGGATAAAGAGATTTTTACCGAAAAAAAAGTGATCTGTAAATTAATGAAGTTCTTTCTGGACTGCTATGAAAACAATTATATTACGAAACCAGTCCTGATGAATAAACTGGGACTGCTTAAGGAGGAATAAGGATGAATTACCTGGAAAACATGAACAAAAATCTGGAACTTTTAGATCTTGTGGAAAAATACGATGTTACGACATATTCGTTAAGAAGCATGCGCAGCAAGGAAGATGCAATTAAAAACCTTAAGGGACTCCGGGTGGAGCTTCTCAGGGTTTCCC
>NZ_JBWJVP010000121.1:0-3695 GCF_056339915.1 Blautia sp. ZXY-1-B12
GATTTGAACGCAATCTGGAACAGTTCTATATCCTGGATACCCTTGCGGATTCCTGGAATGTCAACGGGGAATCTGAGCGTATACAGACATTTATTAACATTCTTAACTGCCCCGGAGCTATGGAGATCTATGGCCGGGCCGGAAGATATGGAACGAGTGTATTTCTGCCTGATGTCAGAGATTATTCATCTGTTGCGGAGATTATTGGAAAAACAATGGATCTGCTTGAAGAAAAGCTGTCAAAACTGGACCCGAATTTGATAATAAGAAGTGATGTTTATAAAAGATATTTTGAAAATGCTTCTTATGCTAAATTAGACCGGAAGCTTCTTTCTGGTTATCTGAAAAACCTGGCTGATATGGAGCCTTATGATGCAGGGAAGTCCGTGTTCTGGAGGGCTGGATTTCTTGCCGTCTGCACTGGGAACCGGTATACAAAGCTTATTTATCAGGTTGCTGGAAAAGCCAATGAAGAGAATCTGATGGAATTGATCTACGAAGCTGTTGTTGACCATAAGAAAAGTTTTCTGAGGCTGATGGAAGATAATCTGGATCTCTTTCAGGAGATTCCCTATGAGTCTATCCTTTTTATCAAAGATTTCCGTAAGCTTTTCAACCTGAACACACTTCAGAAAAAAGATATCCTAACATTATTAAAGGAGGACAAGGAATGCAGATGGCTCTATACGTATAACACTATGGACTTTCATGGACTTAGCGGGACTTATACCTTCCAGGAACTTCTGGCCGTCTGCGTACAGCCGGAATGGATCAGGAAAACATATGCAGGACTGGATATGCGTGTAGATGAAAAACTACGCCTTATCCGCCAGGTCTTTCGCTTTGGTTCCCTGAAAGGAGACAGGAATCCTGCCGCCATAGCAGCGGCTCTGTCCAACGAATCCTTTGAAGATTATTGTGCCCGCAGGGGTATCAGGGATGCCTCAAAATCAGATCTGTTCCAATTGATGGAGCTGGAACAGGCAGATGAAAAGGTGTCTTCTGTTGCCAATGCAGCAAGGACAGGGCAGGATGTAAGAACGATCTTGCGTAACCGGAAGCCGGAACTGTTTGAGATGGGACTGGATGCGTTTAAAAAAGCGTTCACCGATCTGGATACGGACAGCAGCTGGCTGAAAGAACAGATTGAGATCCCGAAAGAGCACATGGATGCCTTTACTTCCTTCTGTCTGGACGGAAATGCTTCCATTGTTCATGATTACTATGAAAGCAACTGCGGACAGCAGGCGGAAAATGTCCTTCTCATTGCAAAAGCAACGATCTACGGGCTTCTGGACGAGGTGAAGTATAAGGATCTCCACAAAGAGATCGGATACACGATAACACCGGAGCAGGAAAACACCTGGAAAGAAAACATCACGCTTTTGGAAGGTAAGGTAAAAACAGGAGAGTACACAGATTTTGTCAGCTGTATGAACATCGGAGTATTACCGGAAAGAACCTGTATGAACTACAGAGATGGAGCTTACAATGAGTGCCTTCTTTCAACATTCGATGCAAATAAAAAAGTCATCTATGTTATGGAAGAGAATGAGATCATCGGAAGGGCTATCCTGAGGCTTACCAAGTTATCAGATGAAGGAAACAAGGACCTGCATTTTGAGGATGTATCAGAAGAAACTCCGAAAAACAAAGAAAACCTGGTTGTATTCCTGGAAAAATGCTACAAAAACGGCTTCTCAGGTAAAAAAGCAGCCATGATCTACCGGAAACTGTATGATCTTGCCAAAAAGAAAGCCGAACTCCTTGGAGCCGAGCTTGTCCTGGCGGATGATTACAAGAATGTTGCGGAGAGGAGCGGTTTTGAAAAGAAACGTTCATATATCTATGTTTCCGAGAGTAAAAACGGAAAACAGTATCTCGATTCCCTTGGAGGCAACTGCGAGAGCGGCGGATATTATGTACGCGGAAATTTCTTTTTTGCCTCATAAAATTACCCAGGGTATCTGCCCCGGATTACTGTAGATGTTCTTTCCCCCGGATCTTTTCCGGGGTTTTTTCATTCGAAAAAGGAAAAAGTTTGAGTTTGATCAAAGTGTTTGCAACTTGCACCAGAACTGGTTTAAAATAAGAAAAACCTTAGGATATCCTTACGGATCTGATTTTATGATTGCTCTGGCCATTACGGAGACAACATCCGGTTCATGAGACGAGGTCGCCTCTATACCGCCCCGCCACTCACCTCCATATGTCCTGCCAGTGTGCCAGTCTTATAGATGAATACTATCAGAAGGAAGATAGATTAGCGAAAGCCCGCCAAAATGTTTCATGACGCATTGGTGCCTTTCGCAGAAAGGCGGATTATAAAAATGAAAAACCTGTCCATAGTTTCTACCGTTTTGATGGCGGTTTATACGATTTTTCTGATACTCGCAGATCTGCGTCTTTTCTCCGTCTCCGCGGCTTTTGGACACATGTCAAAAAGCGTAACCGGATGGATAATAGACGGGGCGGATCTAAGCGTGATCGCAGGCGCACTCAGTGTAAGTGTTTCTGTCCTGATCCTTATATTTGCAGTCGTCTTTCTGTTTTTCTGCATTGCCTGTGTGGTACTGACAGTGCTCTCTTATTGGCTTATCCGCAGAAAAAAATACAAAGCCGATGCCTGGATGAAAATTGTCGTTTTCGGTTTTGCATTGGCGGGTTGTCTCAAACTCGTTTCGTTCTGGACTTCCGTTCTGCTTATCCTGCCGGTTGTACTTTCAGTAATTGTGGTTTTTGGAGAAAAATAATTTTTGGATCTTGTTGTTTATCCGAAAACAAAAGCCCGGCCATATAGCCTGGGCCTCAAAATACAATGGATAATTTTTGATGTCCAGTTTAATTTAATAGTTGGATGATCGGTGGCTGCTGCCTGTCAATTGTGGTTACATACAATCCACGGATGTGAATGATCTTAACCCCAGATGAAGACAAGAAAAACCATGTGTCGTACAAAAAAGTGAATTCGAATTCACTTTTTCCAGAGACGGCGAAGGACTGTCGACTATTCTGTAATCCTTGATGTGAGCTGCAAAGGAGGGGGATTTCCTCTCCGCGGATAGAGAGTGACTTGAGGTGCTTTATACATCCAATGACATACTGCGGAACAACCTCCTGGTAAGGAGACCCTCTGCCAGAGACCTGAAAGAAAAGAATTATCTGCAAAGACAAAGACGCCCTGATCGTCTGGCGTATGGACGATACAGAAGCGGTCCTTAACGGTTTCGTCTGGCACACCTGGAGGAAGAATGACTGGAGGCTCTTTTGGCGACCCCTACAGCCATAGGTCGGTATGCTGCCATTTTCCTTCGGGTTTCGGGGGAGCATATCGGATAACTGTAAATTGAGCTGAATCAGGGCTTTGTGGGATTCGACACACAGAATCCCAATCCGACGTCAGATTTCCGAAAAAGCTCGTTTTTCTTATATAAATATTCCAGTTAAAATTTCCATTAATCGCCTTCCTAATGGTATAAGAAAAGCACCTCGGGAGAGATGCTTTCGCTTAATGTCTGAATGATTCCCTTAAAAACGCAACGCAAATAAGGGAAATAAAACTTAAAGGGGGATTACTTTAATCTGAAATAACAGGTTCCTTTACCCTTACCTTCTTTTTGTATTTCACCTAATGCGATAAGATCTCTGAATGCTTTTTCTATAGAACTGTTACTAAGTGTAGGGCAAAATTCCCG
>NZ_JBWJVP010000122.1:0-2774 GCF_056339915.1 Blautia sp. ZXY-1-B12
ATAAGCTGCGACACGAGGTTTCAGAGCACCGAAGTAATGATCTTCCATTTCCTGGCCCTTAGGAGCAGGAGCACCGATCAGTGCAACGCCGCAGAATACAAGGTCTTTTCTCTGTTTGTATAATTCCTTGTCTACCAGGAAGTATTCCTGTTCAGGACCTACAGTTGTATTTACGTGTTTGATATCTTTATTTCCTATTATATGGAGAAGGTTTGTAGCTTCTTTATCAAGTGTCTGCATGGAACGAAGGAGAGGAGTCTTTTTATCAAGAGCTTCTCCGCTGTAGGAGCAGAATGCTGTAGGAATGTAAAGGGTTCCGTCTTTGATGAATGCCGGTGATGTCGGATCCCATGCTGTATATCCTCTTGCCTCGAATGTGGCACGAAGACCGCCTGACGGGAAACTGGAAGCATCCGGCTCACCTTTTACAAGTTCTTTACCTGAGAAATCCATGATCACCTGACCATCTCCTGTAGGAGAAATGAAGCTGTCATGTTTCTCCGCAGTTACGTTTGTCATTGGCTGGAACCAGTGAGTATAATGAGTGGCGCCGTTCTCGGTAGCCCATTCTTTCATTGCAACAGCAACGGAGTTGGCAACATCAAGTTCAAGGTGTGTACCGCTCTCGATTGTTTTCTTTAATGCTTTGTACATGTCTTTTGGCAGTTTACTTCTCATTACTTTGTCGTTGAAGACCAGGCTGCCGTACAGTTCAGGGATATTCTGTGCCATATAGGTACTCTCCTTTCGGTTTGCAATATTTTCTGAATATGTGTAGTGCCGCTGCAGATCACCATTGTGACTGCCTGCGGTTTTCGTCTCATAGAAAATTCCTCATCGAACATTTTCTATGAAACGAAAGTTTTATAAAACGAAAAGCGCCCTGGACTGAGATCTCTGTAGATCTTTCCAAAGCGCCTTTGCTTTATGTGCTGTACTATAAACGAAATGAAAACAGATGTCAAGCACTTTTTTTGAAAAAATTTTTGAGATATGGCAAAAAAGGAATAGGTTGACAAATTTGTTTCTATTATTATAATTTGATTTTGGAACCCACCAAACATAAGAAAACAATGTCAGCGGGTTTTGAAAGTAAAGTTAAAGTCAGACAAGAGAATACGATCGGAGGAAATCAGATGGCTGGAATAAAAGAAGAGTGCGGCGTCTTTGGAATTTATGATCTGGATGGCGGCAATGTAGTTCCGTCCATATATTATGGACTGACTTCCCTGCAGCACAGAGGACAGGAATCCTGCGGACTTGCAGTTTCTGATACTAAGGGAGAGCGTGGAAATGTGAAGTTTCATAAGGATCTAGGACTTGTAAGTGAAGTTCTCAGACAGGATGTTGTCCGTAAATATGAGGGGGATATTGGTATTGGTCATGTAAGATATTCCACAACAGGAGCTTCTGTTGCAGAGAATGCACAGCCCCTTGTTTTGTCTTATGTAAAGGGAACTCTTGCACTTGCACATAACGGAAATCTGGTTAATACACCGGAACTGAAATGGGAACTGATCCAGAATGGAGCGATTTTCCATACAACTACAGATTCAGAGGTTATTGCGTTCCATATCGCAAGAGAACGTGTGCATTCTAAAACAGTAGAAGAGGCAGTGTTAAAGACTGCAAAGAAGATCAAAGGTGCATATGGTCTGGTAGTTATGAGCCCGAGAAAACTGATCGCAGTCCGCGACCCATATGGACTGAAACCATTGTGTCTCGGTAAAAGAGGAAATGCTTATGTTATTGCTTCTGAGAGCTGTGCTCTGACATCTGTAAGTGCGGAATTTATCCGTGACATTGAGCCGGGTGAGATTCTTACGATCACAAAAGACGGACTGAAGTCAAATAAAGAGCTTGCGTCTGCTGCTGCAAAACGCGCGCATTGTGTGTTTGAGTATATATATTTTGCAAGACTTGACAGTACCATTGATGGGGTGAAGGTCTATGATGCCAGAATCCGCGGCGGTAAATCTCTTGCCAAGTCTTATCCTGTAGAGGCAGATCTTGTAACAGGTGTACCGGAGTCCGGACTCCCTGCTGCAAAGGGATATTCCGAAGCATCAGGAATCCCGTTTGCATTTGCGTTCTATAAAAACAGCTATATTGGAAGAACATTTATCAAACCGACTCAGGAAGAACGTGAGTCCAGTGTTCATCTGAAACTGAGTGTGCTGGAATCTGTTGTAAAAGATAAGAGGATTGTTCTGGTGGATGATTCTATTGTTCGTGGAACAACCATTGCAAACCTGATCCACATGTTAAAAGAGGCGGGAGCAAAGGAAGTGCACGTACGTATCAGTTCACCGCCATTTTTACATCCATGCTATTTCGGAACGGATGTGCCGTCAAATGATCAGCTCATTGCAGCCAGCCACAGCACAGAGGAAATCTGTAAAATGATCGGAGCAGATTCTCTTGGCTACATGCAGACAGATTATCTGGAAGGAATGGCGGGCGGCCTGCCCTTATGTAAGGCATGCTTCGATGGAAATTATCCGATGGAGATTCCGGATTATACAAATGCGGAGTTTGCAGATATTGTGAAGTGTTAAGTCGCAAAAATTCATAAAAAATGCAGAAACCTGTCGATGATATATGGAATCAATCTCACATAATGGTAAAACCAATATAGAATGGAATCATACATAGTGTATAAAATAATGCTGTGAAAACATATATAAACGAACAAAATGCACAATAGAACCCCTGCGCTTTATGAAAATTGGATAAATTTAAAAACTTGACAAATTCTGAAATGTGGAACATAA
>NZ_JBWJVP010000123.1:0-5314 GCF_056339915.1 Blautia sp. ZXY-1-B12
TGCACTCAAAAGCTTCCAGATTATTACTGGAAACAATGTCTGAAATCAACAAGAAAATGCAGGCTACTATTTTAATGGTAACACATGACCCGTTTAGTGCGTCTTTCTGTGAACGTATTTTGTTCTTGAAAGACGGTAAAATATTCAATGAAATTTTCAGAGGGGAAAAAAGCAGAAAAGATTTCTTCAATGAAATACTGGATATATTAACCTTGCTCGGAGGTGAAGTGGGAAATGTTAGGTAAGTTAGCGTATAGAAATACAAAAAGAAATATTAAAGATTATTTGATTTATCTGATAACCGTTACTGCATCCTTTTCTCTTATATTTGCTTTTAATTTGGTGGCAAATTCTGATGAAATTGTAAAGTTATGTTCCAGTATGGATGCATTTAAGAATTCATTGTTCGCTGTAAATATTCTTATTATTTTTGTGATATGCTTTTTGATCAACTATACAACGAAATTTATGTTTGAAAAAAGAAGTAAAGAATTAGGAACATATATGCTTCTTGGCATTAAGAAAAAAGAAATTGCCCACTTAGTTGTAATTGAAAATATACTGTTGGGAATTTTAGCATTTGTATTAGCTATTCCTATTGGCTTTTTATTCAGCCAGTTTGTGTCGTTAGTAATTGTAAACTTACTGGGTATTCCAAAAACTCTCTTTATTTCTTTGAATTTCGTTTCTATTGGACTATTGATAATTTATTTTTTAACTATTTATGTTTTGGTTTTGCTTAATCTATTAAGAAGAATAAGTAAAATGACGATACGTGATTTTCTTTATTTTGACAAACAAAATGAAAAGAAAATGTTCCGTGACAGTAAAAAAAGAAATGTCATTTTTGTTTTAAGTATTATTCTTGGTGCGATTTCTCTTTTTCTCTGGAATTCACGTTGTACTATGGATAATTTTAATAAGCAAGAAACACTTACTTATTTGATGGTAAGCGTAATCATGTTGATTATCAGCATTTATGGTATATCTACAACTTGTGCAGATATGTTCTTGACTGTTTTGTTAAAGAATAAAAAAATGAAATATCAAAATGATAATCTGTTTGTAGCAAGAACATTTGCTTCTAAAGCAAGAACAATGAGCTTCACATTTGGTACATTGTCTATGTTGATTTTAATTTCACTGCTGGCTCTGAATTATTCTAGTATCAACAAAGCTTCGTATGATATCAGCGTGAATTTAAATGCACCATATGATGTACAACTCTTTGATGATAAGCAGGTATTTGATGAATATATTCGAGTAATTGAAGAAGAATATACGATTGATAATACCATTGAGTATGACATTTATAAAGAACCGAATCATCAGGTACAAAATTTTTTCCAATCAGAATATTATGATTTTGACCCAGTCTTGAAGTTAAGTGATTATAATAGGTTACTAGAATTAAGAAAGATGCCGTTGCTTTCTTTAAATGATAACGAATACTATATAGTTACAAATAGCAAGTTTGCATATGAGGTTGAAGATAACAAAGACATTGAAACCATAACAGTAGCAAATAAAAATTTGAAATTAAAAGGATATGACACTAAGTCTTATTGGAACTCTATAACTAATACTGGCAGATTTGTTGTTGTACTTCCAGATAAATATGTTCAAGGACTTGAAGTATCAGAAAATCATTTGATTATAGATACAAAAGAAGATACAGACGCAGAATTAGAAAATAAGATAAAAGAAGATATGCAACATCAATTAGTAAAGGTTGATGAAAATGGAGAAATAAATGATGAGTCGTATAGAGTAAACGTAAGAGGTGCAGAAATAGAACAACAAAAAGCAATGGTTGCAATAGTAGCCAGTCTGTTTATGTACATTGCATTTATTTTGATTTCCGCAGTAGGAACAATTTTGGCAGTTCAATCATTGAGCGACTCTACTAAATACAAATATCGCTACTTGACCTTGCGAAGATTAGGAATAAATGACAAGTCGCTATTTAAGACAATCAGAAAACAATTATTGATATTATTTTGTGTCCCTGCAATATCAGCAATATTATGTTCTTTCGTGATGATGTCGTCATTGAATAATGTGTATCAACAAATTTTGGGAGATAAACACCTTTATCTAATGTACTTTGGCTTGAATTTAATTATCTTCTTCCTAATTTATAGTATTTACTGGATAGCAACGTATATCGGTTTCAAACGAAATATCAATGAGGAGAGTTAGATTTTTCTAGCTCTCCTGCTGTGGAATTATTATAATGGTAAATCAAGGGGGTGTTGAAATGAGAATAGCAATTATCGAAGATGATGAAATCACTCGTTTGGAGCTTTCTAAATTATTGAACACACAAGGATATGAAACAGTTTTATTGACTGACTTTGGAAACCTGACAGATGAATTAAAGCAATATTCCATAGAACTGGTTCTGCTTGATATTAACCTGCCGTATGAGAATGGCTATGAAGTATGCAGGAAAATAAAACAAGTCATGCCAGTACCGATTATCTTTGTAACAAGCAGAGATACAAATGCTGACGAATTGAAAAGTATTCAAGTGGGTGGGATTGACTTCATCACAAAGCCGTATGACACGCTTATTCTTCTTGAGAAGATCAAGCGTGCATTGCAGTTGTCAAACCCGAATAATTTCCGTGAGCTTGTCAAAAAAGATTGTACCCTTGATTTACATTTATCCATTTTGAAGTATCAAGAGCAAAGCATTGAACTGACAAGAAATGAATTTCGTATTTTGTACTACTTCTTTATGAACGAAGATAAAGTTATTAGCAAAGAAGAACTATTGGAAAAGCTGTGGAATGACAAATATTATATAGACGAAAATGTATTATTGGTTAATATGACCCGTCTAAAAAAGAAAATGAAAGAAATCGGTATTGTTCATTTATTGGAAAATATACGAGGAAAGGGTTGGAAACTGTGAGTTTTTTTACATTCTTAGAAGAAAAAATAACAGAGATATTGTTTCAGCTTTTCTTTCTTGCCGTAGTAGCATTTCTCTTGATTTTCTACGGTGTAGATACGCTGTTTGTTGTATCGCTGGTAATTCTGTTCATCAGCATACAAGGGCTTTTTCAATGGTGTTTGTATCGGAAGAAACGTAACGCTTCACAACATATTATTGATTTAGTAGACGGACTGGAAGAAACCTATTATATTGCAGACGTTTTACCAAAGCCAAAAGAATTTCAAAATAAAGCCTATTGCTACGCACTAAAAAAAGCCTGCAAATCTATGAATGATGAAATCGGCAAAATCACAGAGGAAAAACAGGACTATCAAGAATATGTGGAAAGTTTCGTCCATGAAATTAAAATACCGATAGGAGCATTGTCTTTGACGTTTGACAATACAAAAAATTACACATTAAAAAAAGAAACAGACAAAATATTTCAGTTAGTGGAACAAATGCTCTACTATGCAAGAAGCGAAAATACGGAAAAGGACTATTTTGTAAAACAGTTGCAGTTAGACGAAGTGATACATAATGTCATTCTGAAATTCCGTCATTCGCTTATGGAAAGAAAAGCAATTATCAATATCCATGACATAGAAAATGTCATTTATACTGATGAAAAATGGCTGACATTCATTCTATCTCAAATCGTGCAAAATGCGATTAAGTATTTTGATAAGCAAGAAAATAAGCTGACGATATACAGTCAAGACAATGGTACAAATATATTGCTTGTGATTGAAGATAATGGTTGTGGAATAAAAGCGTCTGATTTATCCCGTGTATTTGAAAAAGGTTTTACGGGTTCAAATAGAAACAAGGCAAATGCAACGGGTATGGGACTGTATCTATCGAAAAAATTATGCGATAGGTTGGGCTTGAAATTGGATATTGCTTCTACGGAAAAAGAATATACAAGACTGACCATTACATTTCCAAAAGGAACAGTTCATAATTTTTCAGAGTAATTTGAAAACCATGCCAACATTGATACGGTGCTTTAAGGGGGCTTGCATTATGGAAAGCTTTAAGTACAATTCTTTGCAATCAAATTCCACCTAATAGCACACTATTAAAAATTGAATATGTTTTAGCTTTAAAGGCTCGTACAGACTATATGTTTTGTGCGGGCTTTTTTCATACCCGAAAAAAATTTAAAAATTTTTCAAAAGAGGTCATTAAATCACACCTTTCATTCCCTATATGGTGCGGAAAGAGGGATAAACACTTTTCAAATCATAGTGGAAAGGGGGTGAGATTGATGAAACCGTCTGACTTCCAGAAAACAGTTCAATGTCGATTTGAAAGTTGTTTGAAGAAAGTTGTCCGTCATATTGTAAAGGACTACCAACAAGGATTGAAACGACGAAAAGATAAAGAAATTCCATTCTGTGAACTTCCAGAAATTTTCGTTGAAAATTTTGCTGTGTGGGATGACTACGAAACAGATTATACAATCTTTTCAGTATGTGGCATTGATATTCGTGTCCTTGATGATGACCTGGCAGAAGCCTTGAAAAAACTTCCAGAAAGAAAGAGAAATACTCTGTTAATGTATTACTTCTTGGAAATGACAGAAAGTGAAATTGCCAACTTACAAAAGATTACGCAAAGCGGTGTATTTAGAAACCGACATCATGCTTTGGAAACTATGAAAAAAATACTAAAGGAGAAGCAGTAAAATGAAGCAAACATTTAAGAAGCCGTCCTACTATTTGCTTTCGCAAGCAATGGACGGGGACGAAAAAGCGATTGAAAAAATACTGGCATTTTATGACCCGTACATATCAAAGTGCTGTTTGCGCCCACTCTATGATGAATACGGCAATGTCTATATTGTTGTAGATATGGAGTTAAAGGGACTTATCCGAGAAGCACTTATCAAAATGATTTTAGGGTTTGATATTGCCTTAGAAATCGAAGAAGAATAAGCAGTTTTTAGCAGAGTATGGTTTAATGTCCCCCTCTTTCCTGCTCTGCCCTGCTTTTACATGAAAGCAACACGCTTTCGCCACAGCTCTTTGCTACGAAAATAAAACTCGTAGCCAAAAACTGAACCTTGACAACAAATGTTTTCAACAATTATGAAAGCATCACTATAAAGCAGTCACAGTATTGGCTGCCTGTAGTGAGAGATTGATCGTATTTAAGAAAGGCTAGCTTTGAGCTTCCACATGATAACCATGTTTTTCCAATTCCCGTATATAACGAGAAAGCTGTTTTTGTTCACAGTGCTTACGTCTTGTTTCAAAACAGGATTCGTCAAATAGAGTTCCTTGTTTTAACATTGTGTAGATGATGACAAGAAGTTTTCGGGCAAGTGCGACAATCGCTTTTTTGGCTCCTTTTTTCTGTTTGATT
>NZ_JBWJVP010000124.1:0-5827 GCF_056339915.1 Blautia sp. ZXY-1-B12
AGGCAAATGGAACAAGGAAGGATTTTAATGTTGCACCGGTCAGCAAGGAAAAAATTTATTTGGGATATTTTCTGTCAACAGTAGCTAATTCATTGATGGTCAATGCACTTGCATTTGTATTATGTCTGGGATATTTACTTAAAATGGGATGGTATATGAATACAGCAGACATATTATGGGTTTTATTTGATATGATATTGCTCGTCCTGTTTGGAAGTACGCTTTCAAGTATCATTAGCTTTCCATTAACAACACAGGGACAGCTTTCGGCTGTGGGTACCATTGTCAGTGCAGGATATGGTTTTCTATGTGGTGCTTATATGCCGATTTCAAATTTTGGACCAGGTCTTCAGAAGGCACTGTCTTATCTTCCGAGTACATATGCCACTTCATTGATTAAGAATCATATGCTTCACGGAGTTTTCAGAGAGATGGAGAGAAAAAATTATCCGGATGAAATGGTTGAAGCGATAAGAGACACGCTTGATTGCAATCCGGTATTTCATGGAAATGTGGTGAGTATAAATCAGATGATTGGCATTATGATGGGAAGTATAGCTGTATTTGGAATTATTTACTATGTGGTTACATTGTTGTCAGCGGGTGAAGGCAGACGATAGGAAATATTGTTTTTAGCGGGATATGGAACGATCTGAGTACCAATGAGCAGGAAACAGTAATGTCAATGCTGCGTGGTCTTCGGAAGTAGAAGAACAGTTCGAGTATATGTATCGGCTGTTCTTTTTTTTGTTTTCAGGCGTTAAAACGGTAATGTTTTTCTTGTGTACAGTAGAGTGCTATAGTATAATAAAATCAGTTTTTTGCATAAGTATTAAAGCTATAATATGGAAATTGGCAAACCAGATGAAAGTCTGGGACGCAAAGCTACAGGGCCTGTAAAATGGCAGCCAGTTGCATGAAATGAGGTGCACTGTCTGTTTGACAGTGCTTTTTTATGGTAGAGCACTTGAATAAGTAATACAGAAGCTGCTTGGAAAAATATTGTGAAAAATAGTGTGGAGGTTATTGATAATTAATGAATGTAAAATTAAAATCTGGAAGCAAGCAAGCAACTGTAGCCTAGAGGAGGGGAGAAAGATGAAGAAGTGCAAATTAGTACAGAATATAATGAATTTCAAATTTTGTTACATTATATTTTGCACAATTATATGTTCTATTGTTTTATCCGTTCCTACATTTGCCAAAGAAAACTCTGACAATGTTATCCGGGTAGGATCTTTTGAAGAAACTTATAATACCGTCAATGAAAAGGGAGAAAGAAGCGGCTATGGTTATGAGTATCTTCAAGATATTGCAGGTTATGCAGGATGGACATATAAATACATAACAAGTGATTGGAAAAACTGCTTTACACAGTTGGAAAATGGAGAGATTGATATTCTTGGTGACATTTCCTATACAGACGAACGTGCTGAAAATATGCTTTTTTCCGATATGCCTATGGGGGAAGAGAAATATTACATCTATACGGATGCATCCAATATGGATCTTACAGCAGGAAATTTGGATTCTTTTGAGGGAAAAAATATTGGTGTGTCTAAAGATAATATAGTGGAGGATGTGCTTAATGAATGGGAATCAAAATATGGTCTGCATACGAAGCATATCAATGTTTCTACAACCACAGAAATTATGGACAAACTGTCGAAACATGAAATTGACTGCTTCGTTTCGGTAGAAGAATCCCGTTGGGAAGAATCGGATATTTCACCGCTTACAAGTATTGGAGAGACAGAAATCTATTTCGCTATAAATCCAGAACGTCCGGATATCAAAGAAGCACTGGATAGTGCTATGCGCAGAATCAAGGATGACAACCCATTTTACACAGATGATCTCTACAGGCGTTATCTTTCTGCACAGAGCAGCTCCTTTCTTTCAAAAGAAGAAAGGGAGTGGCTTGGACGGCATGGTGCACTCAGGATTGGGTATCTGAATCAGGATGGAGGTATCAGCAGTGTAGATTCATCAACAGGTAAATTGACAGGTGTTATCACAGATTATGTGGATCTTGCAGAAAATTGTCTGCAAGGTCAGACTCTGGAATTTGAATTAAATGGATATGATACAAGAAGTGAACTGCTTCAGGCATTGCAGGATGGAAAAATAGACCTGATTTTTCATGCAAACCAGAATCCATACTTTGCAGAAACAAATGGATTTGCTTTGTCGGATACACTATTGACTCTCAATATGGCAGCAATTACGGCAAAGGATTCTTTTGATGAAAATAAAGAGAATATAGTTGCCGTTGAAAAAGATAGTTTTGCATTGAAAGCATATCTTTCATACAATTATCCGCAATGGGAGGTTGTGGAATATGAGACATCAGATGCAGCAGTAAAAGCAATGCAGAAAGGGGAGACGGATTGTATTGTAAGCAATTCAGGTACTGTTTCAGACTATTTGAAAAATAATAAGCTTCATAGTGTTTTCCTGACAAAAGAAGCTGATGTTTCATTTGCTGTTCAGCAGGGAGAACCGGTTCTTTTGTCCATTCTGAATAAAACACTGACATCTATGCCTACAACTCAATTTTCAGGTGCAGTAGTTTCGTATAATGCTTCCTCACGAAAAGTTACAGCGAAGGATTTTATTCAGGACAATTTACTGGCTGTCTCACTCATAGTTGGAATCTCTATTTTTGTTGCCCTGTGTATAATTCTTGATTCTTTGAAAAAATCAAAACGTGCGGAAGAAAAATCCAAGAAGTCTGCTGAGCAGGCATTGAAGCTGAATCAGGAGCTTGAAGAAAAACAGCAGGAATTACAAAATGCACTTGTAGAAGCACAGAGTGCCAATAAGGCTAAGACTTCCTTTTTAAATAACATGTCTCATGACATCAGGACACCGATCAATGGCATTATGGGCATGCTTACAATTCTTGAAAAAAGCGGAAATGATGGTGAACGGGCAAAAGATTGTCTGAATAAAATAAATGAGTCTTCGAAACTGCTATTATCATTGGTAAATGATGTTTTGGATATGGCAAAGTTAGAATCGGATACCGTGGTTTTTAGTGATGAATCCATCAATCTGGATCAGGTATGTCAGGAAATCACGGAGTCACTATCTTTTCAGGCAGAAGAAAAAGGACTTCATGTTATAGGAGAACATGATGATTACAGTGGTATATATGTTTGGAGCAATGCAGTTCATCTGAAAAAAATATTGATGAATCTGTTTACAAACAGCATGAAGTACAATAAGGTGAATGGTTTTATTTACATGAGTATGAGAACGATTGAAAGATCAGAAGATCACATGACATGTGAATTTAAAATAAAAGATAATGGAATTGGAATGTCAGAAGAATTTATAAAAAATGAATTGTTTACTCCATTTGTACAGGCAGATAATTCCCCACGTTCTGATTATAATGGGACAGGTCTGGGAATGCCTATTGTGAAACAACTTGTAGAAAAGATGGGCGGAACCATAACAGTTGAAAGCAAGCTTGGTGAAGGAAGCTGTTTTACTGTAATACTTCCATTTAAAATTGATACGAATGCACGGCTGGAAGAAAAAGAAGATTTCAATGCAGATATATCAGGTGTCCGGATATTATTGGTTGAAGATAATGAGCTGAATGCGGAAATAGCAGAATTTATACTGACGGAAAATGGGGCTAAAGTAGAAACAGTGAAAAATGGGTTAGAAGCTGTTCAGTACTTTGAAGCCTGCGAATCAGGAACATACGATGTTATTTTAATGGATGTCATGATGCCGGTGATGGATGGGCTTACTGCCACAAAAACAATAAGATCCCTGGAACGGCAGGATGCAAAAACAATCCCTATCATTGCTATGACTGCAAATGCATTTAGAGAAGATGCAGAAAAGTGTATGGAAGCAGGAATGAACGCACATCTTGCAAAGCCATTAGATGATAAAACAATCAAGCAGACTATATGCGAAGAATTGAGAAGCAGTAGGGACAGGTGAAAATTTATTAAACCAGGAGGTTGACAAGGAGACGTATAGAGAAATATATTTGACAGACAGGAGATTTAATATGATTTCGAGTGCAAAGAAATATATGGCAGTGTTACTGGTTTTTGTATGCGTGTGTATGATATTTTCTCCCCTGACTGCATATGCGGCCGAGGACAGTTCGCAGCATGAAACTGTCAAAGTCGGTTTCTTTGCCATGGATGGATACCATATGATGGATGAAGAGGGGAACCGCAGCGGTTATGGCTATGATTTCCTTCGGCTGATGGCCCGTTATTGGGATGTAGATTACGAATATGTCGGATACGATCAGAGCTGGGATGATATGCAGCAGATGCTTGAAGATGGCGAGATCGACATGGTAACATCTGCCCGCAAAACACCGGACAGAGAAGAAAAGTTTGATTTTTCACGTCCGATCGGAACTAATTATGGGATGTTGACCGTCCGCAGTGACAACAGCACGATTGTGGACGACAATTACAGCACTTACAACGGTATGCGTGTGGCGCTTTTGAACGGAAACACCCGGAATGAAGAGTTTGCGGATTTTGCAGACAACAAAGGATTTACATATGTTCCATCTTATTTTGATACGACCGCAGAGATGGAGGAAGCCCTTCAGAGCGAAAAAGTTGATGCGATTGTTACCAGTTCTCTGAGAAAAACAAACAATGAGCGAATCGTGGATAAATTTGGCAGCAGCGATTTCTATGTCATTGTTAAAAAGGGCAATACAGAATTGCTGAATGAGATCAATTATGCGATCGATCAGATGAATGCAGTTGAGGGTGACTGGAAAACAACGCTTTATAATAAAAATTATGAAAGCATAGAAACTAAGAATCTGGAATATACGGAGCAAGAAAAAAGTATTATTGCACAATATTCCAAGGACAACCCGCTTCATGTTCTGTGTGATCCGTCCCGTTATCCATATTCTTATAATGAAAATGGTGAGATGAAGGGGATTATCCCGGATTACTTCCGGAAAATTGCAGACTATGCCGGGATTTCCTATGAGTTTCTTACACCTGCCACCAGAGATGAGTATATTGCTTATCAGAAAAATAAGGAAGTCACAAATATAAGTATCGATGCACGCCTGGAAACAGATAACTATGCTGAGACGAAAAAATGGGGGCTTACTGCACCTTTCATTACAATGCAACTGGCAAGGGTGACACGGCGTGACTTTGATGGAGAAATCAATGTTGTTGCTACGGTTGACCAGACAGCATCAAATTCAATTGCAGATGCAATGGCACCCGGTGCAGAAAAGCTGATGTGCAGTACTCGGCAGGAAATGATGGAAGCTGTCCGTAAGGGTAAAGCCGATGCTGCCTTCGTCTACTATTACATGGCACAGGCGTTTGTGAATAGTGACACTACGGGCACCATGACATATACGCTGCTGGAACAGCCTACATTCACCTACCGCATGGTAGTTTCGTCAACAGAGAACCATGCGCTGGCTGGTATTCTGACGAAAGCAATGTATGCCATGCCCCAAAATCTTGTCGAAGATCTAGCAGCACGGTATACCACATACAAAGCAGCAGAGCTGACATTTGTTGACTGGATCCGTCTGCATCCTGTTGCTACTGTTTGGGTTCTTCTTATTTTCGGATGGCTGCTGACTACTATGGCTATGATAGCAATGCGTCTCAGTGCAAGAAAAAAAGCTCAGAAGGCAGCCCAGGAGACGGCTGAGGAAATGGCGGAACTGGCAGAGCATGCGCAGGCTGCAAACAAGGCAAAAACAGCATTTCTGTCACATATGTCCCATGATATGAGAACACCGATGAATGCAATCATGGGATTCACCGGTATTGCAATGAAAAATAATCCG
>NZ_JBWJVP010000125.1:0-3357 GCF_056339915.1 Blautia sp. ZXY-1-B12
TCCCCCTTCAGGGCTTCCAGCCAGGCACCGGAAATTGCTGACATACCTTATCCTTCACCTCTTATATTTTTCGTGGTCATCGTCTGACAGAAATTCCCCTGTCAGACAGATAATCCTTCACCTGAGAAATCTCCAGTTCTTTATAATGAAACAAAGACGCAGCCAGTGCAGCATCTGCTCCCCCTTCGGCCAGCTGCACATCATAAAAATGCTCCAGTGTACCTGCACCGCCTGATGCGATCACAGGAATGGAGACAGCATCAGCAATTGCTCTGGTAAGAGCCAGATCATATCCTGCCTTTGTACCGTCACAGTCCATACTGGTAAGAAGGATTTCCCCTGCGCCCAAAGCTTCCACTTTCTTTGCCCACTCTATGGCATCAATCCCTGTATCCAGTCTTCCGCCCTGTTTGTAAATATTCCATCCTCCGTCTTCTCTGCGCTTGGCATCAATAGCCACAACTACGCACTGGCTTCCAAACTTGTCAGCCGCCTCACTGATCAGTTCCGGTCTGTCAATTGCTGCAGAATTTACGGAAATCTTATCTGCTCCTTCTCTCAGCAGTTTCTTGAAATCATCTACAGTACGGATACCGCCGCCTACTGTAAACGGGATAAATACATTGGCAGCAACCCGTCTTACCATGTCAACTACCGTATCTCTCTGTTCGCAGGATGCTGTAATATCGAGAAACACCAGTTCATCTGCTCCTGCTGCATCATAGGCTTTGGCAATCTCCACCGGATCACCCGCATCGCGAAGCTGCACAAAATTTACGCCCTTTACCACACGTCCGTTATTTACATCCAGGCAGGGAATAATTCTCTTTGTAAACATCTTATTTTCCCTCCTTCTCAGTATTGCCGTCTTTTCCCACAGCAGCAAAATTTTCAAGTATCTTCAGTCCCCATTTGCTGCTCTTTTCCGGATGGAACTGGCAGGCAAATACATTGTCCTTTTCTACGGAAGCATGAATACAGGTGCTGTATTCTGTAGTAGCCTTTACAATCTCAGGCTCCTCTGCCTGCAGATAATAAGAATGCACAAAATATACATAGGTCTGTTCCGGGATTCCCTGAAACAGTCTGCCATTATTCTGAAAATGCAGGGAATTCCATCCCATATGTGGAATCTTAAGCCCCGGCGCAGGAGGAATCTTAACAATTTTCCCTTTCAGGATTCCAAGGCCTTCCACCCCCGGTGTCTCCTCGCTGCTTTCAAAAAGGAGCTGAAGTCCCAGGCAGATTCCAAGAAATGGCGTCTTCTTCTCTACAATCTCATGGATCACAGGTACAAGTCCGTATGTATGAAGATTCTCCATCGCCTGTCCAAAGCTTCCCACGCCCGGCAGAATTACTTTATCCGCATTTAACAAAGTCTGCGGATCGCGGGTTACTGTTGTTTCTTCCCCAAGATAATGAAGTGCTTTTTCTACACTTTTAATATTTCCGGCATCATAGTCAATTATTGCAATCATGTTATCCTCCTGATGTCATTATCTGTTTTCCTCATTATGGTAATCCAAAGATTTTCCGGATCACATGTCAGACCGGAATAAAATATCCGATCAAAACGCTCCAATACAGTATAACCCAAAAACAGACAGTTGCAAAGTGCTTTCTTTGCTTCTGTCTGTTTTTATTCCGATCATACTACCGGTTACTGTTCACTCCATTCACAGTAACACGCTTCTCACTACGTTCACAATACCCGGATATCTTATCACTGCCTGCAATCCAGAGTGAACCAGAACTCCACGCCATTATCATAATTGCATACCCCATATTTCTGGTTCATACTCTCAATGATTGCCTTAACAATTGAAAGTCCGATACCACTTCCGCCATATTCTCTTGTCCGGGCCTTATCTACTTTGTAGAATTTATTCCAGAGATTTGGGATATCCTCTTCCGGAATCGGAGTACCTGTATTAAATACGGTTACTTTCACACAGTCCTCTTCCTGAAGAACCTTAATTTCTACTTTTCGTTCTCCGTCCAGATGGTTCAGTGCATTGCTTGTATAATTGGTCACAACCTCTTCAATCTTAAACTCATCCGCCCATACATATACAGGTTCTGTTTCTTCAAAAATCACAGTTGCTTCTTTCTGTTCGATCATAATATGCATGGAACCAAGTACACCCCTGATCAGAGATACAATGTCAAATCTTTCCATCACCGGGGCATCTTTACCGGACTCCAGCTGATTCAGCGTCAGCAGGTTTTTGACCAGCTTGTTCATCTTTGAAGCTTCATCCATAATAACTTCACAGTAAAATTCCCTGCTTTCCGGATCATCGGAAATATTTTCATTCAGCCCCTCTGCATATCCCTGGATCAATGCAATAGGAGTTTTCAGCTCATGAGAAACATTATCAAGAAATTCCTTACGCATCTCATCAATTTTAATCTTATCTTCTATGTCTTTCTGAAGCTTGTTATTAGCCGATTTCAACTCTGAGATCGTGCTCTCAAGTTTTCTGGACATTTTGTTAAAGTTATCGCCAAGTACATCAATCTCATTACCTGCCCTGCTTTGATATCTGGCATCAAAATCCAGATCAGACATCTTCTCTGATAATTTGGTCAGTTCACTGATCGGGCGGGTAATACGATTCGTCATCACAAGAATCACAATACCGCTGACCACAATTATGATTATTCCTACAATGAAGTAAAAACTGTTGGAAATAGATGCACTTTCCTTAATACTTTCCAGAGGAGAACGGATCAGGAAATAGTAACCATTATCAAACTGTCCCCAGCATTCCACATATTCCATGCCTGCAAAACGATCATGCACCTGCCACATGGTACAGGTATCTGTCTTTTTGAGCACACGACTGTGCTGCATATCCTGATCCAGATTATTAATATACCCAAACAGCTTACTGCGGAGCATTTTTGCCATATTATTCTCTCCCCAGTAATAATAACCGCTGTTTTCCTCATTTACTATGATCCAGGTAAGGTTATTTCTGGAACTGCTCCTCTCAATCTCATCCGAAATCTCATCTGTTGCCCCTTTTTTGTCCTCTTCTATATCTGTATCATACTGCAGATGTCATCCAGATTCATCTGAGACAACACTTCTTTTGCCTCCTCCAGCACTTCTACTTTTTTGGATACATAATATTTTTCAAGAAAAAGACCATTGATCAGAGTAATGGTAAAGATCGAAAGCAGTAACAGACATATAAACACTACTGAAATCTGATGTTGCAGAGTATGAAATTTTTTATCTGTTTTTCCGTTTCCTGTCATTCGTCTACCTCAAACTTGTATCCCATACCCCATACAGTCTTTATATATTCACCTTTTATCTCCCATTTTACTTCTGAGCTTCTTAACATG
>NZ_JBWJVP010000126.1:0-2370 GCF_056339915.1 Blautia sp. ZXY-1-B12
TTTCTTCCTGTCTCTTATGGAAGACAGCGGATACGTTGCACGTGTTGCTTTTGTGATGGACAAACTTCTGCGTAAGATCGGCCTTTCAGGAAGAAGCATTGTGCCAATGCTGATTGGATTCGGATGTACGGTTCCGGCTGTTATGGCCACACGTACACTTACAAGTGAGCGTGACAGAAAGATGACGATTTTGCTGACTCCATTTTATGAGCTGTACTGCGAAGCTGCCGATTTATTCTTTCTTTGTAAGTGCTTTTTTCCCGAAGAAGGGCGGATTTATTATGGCAGGTCTTTACCTGCTTGGAATTTTGGTGGGAATCCTGGCGGCATTTTTGTATAACAGAACTCTTTTCAAGGGAGATCCCGTACCGTTTGTCATGGAACTTCCCAATTACCGGCTGCCGGGAGCAAGGAATGTAGGTCAGCTTTTGTGGGAAAAAGCAAAAGATTTCCTGCAGAGAGCGTTTTCTATTATCCTGCTTGCATCAATGATAATCTGGTTCCTGCAGAGCTTTGATCTGCATTTAAATCTTGTAAAAGATTCTGCAGACAGTATTCTGGCAATGGTGGCGGGAGTCCTGGCACCTATATTTAAACCGATCGGACTGGGAGACTGGAGAATCTGTACAGCTCTTATCAGCGGATTTATGGCAAAAGAGAGCGTGGTATCTACTCTGGAAGTACTTTTCAGTGGAAATATTGCCTCTGTACTGACTCCGCTGGCAGCAGCATCCCTGCTGGTATTCAGTTTACTCTATACACCATGTGTGGCGGCTATCGCTTCGATCAAACGTGAAATGGGCAGTAAATGGGCTGTTGGTGTTGTGGTATGGCAGTGTGTGATTGCCTGGGTGGCTGCACTGATCGTACATCTGATAGGGATGATCTGATTTTATTAATTCGCTTTTATAGAAAAACCGATGGATTTGACTGTTTTCAGTCATCACCATCGGTTTTTTTCAGTTCCTCAACTGAGAGGCTTTTATCTGATTAGTACTGTCCGCCCTGGGAACCACTGGACATCTGTCTTTCCTGGGCTTCGATCATCTTTTTCATAATAATATCAGAACAACTTTCCCTGAATTTCCAGTTTGATGGGAGGTGATCTGATTTTCTAGCAGAAAATTAGATTACTATTTTTGATATGACAATCTCTTTATGGGTTTCATTATAGTACAGAAACCCTGAAAAAACTATAGAAATCTTACGAAATTGCTATAGTTTTTTAAAAAGAGACAAGTGGTCTCTTTTGTCTCTTTTGGTTCTATAGCAATTCCGCAAAATAATGCAATCTGTAATGAATTTTGGCCACGTTACTGTGAACGGAGTGAACAGTAACGAATTTTGGCTTGTATGTGCCCACAACTTGCTATCTGATCTGTTAGATGATAAAATTAAAATATAACAGGGAAGTGATATACGAAGGAGATAGGAATGACAGAGTTTAATTTTGATACTGTTTTTGATGAAACCATGCAGACGCACAATCTGGACACTGTAGTGATTCTGGGACACTTAAATCCGGATGGCGATGCTGCCGGATCGGTGATGAGCCTTGCGCACTATATCCATGTCAATTATCCACAATACAGGGTGTTTCCATATCTTGCAAAAACGCTGGAGCGCGGTCCGAAAAAGATGGTCGTGGAAGATAAGATATTTGTTCCTTTTGAGATGCCGGACATATCCGGAAAACAATATTGTGTCATAGTCTGTGATAATGCAACTCTGGAGCGTATGATCGGATTGGAATATTACCAAAATGCCGCTGCCAGCATTGTTGTTGATCATCATGCTTCCAATGAAGGATACGGAGATGTGAACTGGACAAAGGTTTCTGAGGCGTGTGCGGAAAATGTATACCATATGCTTTCTTCCGAACTGCTTCTAAATGCAGCCCAAAAAGAAGCGTACCCCAATGCCGCAGATTATATTTACCTTGGCATCCTGCATGATACCGGAGGACTGGCAAGGGCAAACCAGGGTATTTTTCAGGCAGTAGCTGATCTGATGGCTATGGGAGTTGACCATGGCAGGATTATGAAAACCTTACACAGTGATACCCTGGACATTCTGTACAAAAGAGCCGATATTCTTCATGGAGCAGTACGTGCGATGGATGGCCGGGTTGCCTATGTTATTATGGGACAGAAGGAAATTGCCGAAAAAGATATCACATACGAAGACATCCACTGTATCAGCACCATCCTGCGCGATTGCGACGATATTGAACTTGGTTTTACCATGTATGAGGAAGAAGAAAACGGGTGGAGATGTTCTTTCCGTTCAGACGGGAAATGGATCAATGTTAATGAACTGTTGAAACCTTTTGGCGGTGGAGGACATATCTCCGCAGCAGGATTAAAATAT
>NZ_JBWJVP010000127.1:0-2636 GCF_056339915.1 Blautia sp. ZXY-1-B12
CGCTGCCTTTTGGACGAGACCAGCCGGTAAGCTCACGGATCATTGCCAGGATATTCTCGCACACACCCAGGACGGTTGACATAGCTGCAAATACCATGAACAGGAAGAATAAGGAACCCCAGATGCGACCTCCGGACATGTTGTTAAAAACTGCTGCCATTGTATCAAACAGAAGGCTCGGACCTGCATTTACTTCCAGATCAAAGGTAAAGCATGCAGGGAAAATAATAACTCCTGCCAGAAAAGCAACCAGTGTGTCCAGTGTGATCACATGAATAGCTTCCCCCATTAGAGAATGCTCTTTGCCAATATAGCTGCCAAAGATAGCCATGCCACCCATACCTGTAGATAAAGTAAAGAATGCCTGGTTCATTGCCCCTACGATCACCGAACCATCGATCTTTGAGAAATCCGGTTTCAGATAAAAGGTCATTCCCTCACCAGAGCCTTTCAGAAAAAGACTGTGTACAGCGAGAGCAAGCATTAGCACCAGCAGTGCAGACATCATATATTTTGTCACACGCTCCAGTCCTCCCTGAAGATTGAAGGAAAGGATGAAAAATGCAATGACTACAGTGACCAGTAAGAAGAATACATTCACAGAGGGAGAGGAGATCATGGCTGAAAATCCCAGTGAACCATTTTTACCTCTGAGAAACTGTACAAAATAATAAATGATCCAGCCGCAGACAACAGTGTAAAATGCCATCAGGGCAATGTTGCCAAGCAGACAGAACCAACCGAAAATCCCCCATTTCTGTCCTGGCTTTTCCAGCTTACGGTACATGAAAAGGGGACTTGTCTGAGCCGCTCTTCCGATGGAAAATTCCAACACAAGAGCCGGGATTCCCAGGATGACCAGACACAGAAGATAGATCAGCATAAAGCTGCCACCGCCATTTTGCCCGCACATCCACGGGAATTTCCACACATTTCCGCAGCCAATGGCGCAGCCGGCGGAAAGCATAATGAAGCCAAGCCGGCTTCCAAGCTGTTCACGTTTCATAAGATAACGCTCCCTTCAGAAGTTCATATAAGGGATATTATAAGATAAAAAACAACATTTGTAAAATTGATTGTTTTGTTGTATATTATTGAAAATATCGTTTATAAAAAATAACGATTCAATGTTTCAATGGAAAAATACTGGAAAGTTATGGGAAGGAATGAACTATGGATACAAATGTGTTAAAAACTTTTATTGCAGTATGTGAATATTCCGGATTTTCGGCTGCTGCAAAGGAACTGGGATATACGCAGTCTACAGTTTCTTCACAGATTAAACAACTGGAAAAGGAACTTGATGTCAGGCTGTTTGACCGTTATTATCATAAAATCAATCTTACGGAAAAGGGAGTTTTAGTTTTGCAGCAGGCTCGAAACATTCTGAAGGCACAGGCAAAAATGCTCGATTCGCTGAATTCGGCTGAAAGCATTGAAGGCGAGATCCGGTTGTCTATGTCCAGTTCTGTCTGCAGCAGATATTTTAAAAATGATTTTCTGCGTTTTCATCATCAGTATCCGGAAATAAAAGTGGAGATAACAGAAAACGGTACAGAGCAGATGTTTGATAAATTACGGAAGAACGAAACAGATTTAGTTTTTACTCTGGACAGGCATATTTATGATTCGGATTTTATTATTTGTGCTGAACAGGAAGAACAGGTTCATTTTATTGCAGCGGCTGATAATCCTGTTGCTGGCTGTTCATGGAAATTAAGTGAAATTTCTCAGAATGAGTTTGTGTTAACAGAACAAGCCATGAGCTACAGAAAAATACTGAATGAAACCCTTGCGTCCCAATCACTGGAAATCCGTCCGGTTCTTGAAATCGGAAATCCGCTTCAGATATGTGAACTGGTAAAAAACAGCAGCCTGCTTTCCTTTCTTCCGGATTTTATTTCGGAGAAATATGTGAAAGACGGACAGATTAAAAGACTGGATGTTGCCGGCTGCCCGGTAACTGTATGGACACAATTGCTGCTCCACAAAAATAAATGGCGGTCTCCGGCAATTAATGTGTTTATAGAATTTTATAAAGAAGTTATGCAGAGATAGAGCTTGAAGAGTATTGGAAATTTTATTCGACCTGAGATGAAAAAAATTAGCCAGGCAAAATAAAATTGAATATTTACAAATTGGAAATATCAAAGCTAAATCTAAAATAATTATAAACTGCACAAAAAACACTTGCATTTTTTGTCTAAAAGTATATTATATATGATTAGTCAGGCTAATTAAAGAATAATATCAGACCTGAAAGAGGACAGAGGCCGGAAAGGAGTGAAGTTATGTGGTGCCCGGAAGAGGAGAAGAAAGAAAAACGAGAAGAGAAAAGCATGCCTGCGCTCTTTATGGAGATCAACCGCCAATATGGTATGAGATGTATGCAGCGTATACGGGAAATCGGTATCCAACAGGGACAGATGCCGATCATTATGATCGTATACAGACATAACGGCTGCAGCCAGAAGGAGATTGCAGAGTGGATGGGTGTAACACCGCCCACTGTAAATGTAAGTATCCAGCGTCTGGAGAAAGCAGACATTGTCTGCAGGAAACGTGATGATAAAGATCAACGCATCATGCGTGTATATCTGACAGAAAACGGAAGAAAAATCGTGGAGGAGCTCCAG
>NZ_JBWJVP010000128.1:0-7986 GCF_056339915.1 Blautia sp. ZXY-1-B12
TACAGTCTGTCAGCGGGAGGACCTATTGTATCGCCCAATGCCGCCATGACGATCATGACTCCCATAGCACCACACACGCTGAATACAAGAAGCATTATTTTTCCTGCGCAGGATGTGATCACTGTAGAGATAGGAAAAGGAAGACACTGTGACTGTGAAAAGGGAATCGCATCTTTTGATGGAGATACATTTATCCCTATGGTCACCGGTGACTGCATTCAGATCCGGCAGGCAGATGTAAAGACAAAGATTCTGAAGCTGAACCATTTAAGTTTTGTTGAGGTATTGCGCCGGAAGATGAGAGACAGCTGATCAGCAGGAGGAAATAAGGTGAAAGTTGCGAGACATGAGAAAATTATTGAACTGATTCATCAGTATGATATTGATACACAGGAAGAGCTGGCCTCCAGACTTAATGAGGCAGGATTTAAGGTGACACAGGCGACTGTATCCAGAGATATTCGTGCTCTCAAGCTGACAAAAGTGGCAGGAAAGGACGGAAAGTCCCGTTATGCAATTATTAATAATGAATCAGGAAGTCTTGGAGAAAAATATACAAGAGTACTGGAAGATACCCTGCTTTCTATTGATGTGGGACAGAATATCATTGTGATCAAAACCGTTTCCGGAATGGCAATGGGCGTGGCAGCAGCTCTGGATGCGTTGAAATGGCCGGAAATACTGGGATGTATTGCAGGTGATGACACTATTATGTGTGCTGCAAAGACTTGCAGACATGGCACTGGGAGCAGCAGAGAAACTGAGAAGTTTTGTCAGATTGAATAAGTGATCCCACGAGTAACTGCTCAATACCTTTGCAGTTACGATCCTGAACTTTTAACATTACAAATGACTTGATTATGGAGGCAATAAATGTTAGCTCATCTGCATGTGAAAAATCTTGCACTGATAGAAGAAATAGAAGTGGAATTTGGTCCCGGACTGAATATCCTGACCGGTGAGACCGGAGCAGGTAAATCTATCCTTCTGGGGTCTATGCAGCTGATCCTGGGTGCAAAAACTTCTAAAAATATGATAAGGGAAAATGCATCCTATGCACTTGTGGAGCTGCTTTTTCAGGTAGAAAACGAGAAAGCGCTGGAGACACTGAAAGCACTGGATATCTGTCCGGAAGATGGACAGGTACTTCTGTCCAGAAAAATCATGGATGGAAGAAGCATCAACAAGATTAATGGAGAGACAAGTACTGTAGGTCAGATGAAGGCCGCTGCTGCATGCCTTTTGGATATCCATGGACAGCACGAGCATCAGTCACTTCTGTACCAGGATAAGCAGCTTGCAATCCTGGATGCATATGGAAAAGAAAAAATCCTTCCTGCAAAGGAGAAAGTATCTCTGGCATATAAAGAATACAGCAAATGCAAAACAGAACTTGGTTCCATGAATATGAATGAGGAGCAGAGAAATCGTGAGCTGGCTTTTCTGGAGTTTGAGATCAAAGAAATCGAGAAAGCAAATCTGCAGCCGGGAGAGGATGAGGAACTGGAAGCCCGGTACAGAAAAATGAGCAATGCAAAACTCATCGTTGACTCCCTGCAGCTTGTACATAATCTCACAGGCTATGAAAGCAAGGAAGGCGCCGGAGAGACTGTCGGAGAGGCATTAAAGGAATTCTCTCATGTAACACAGTATGATCCGGAGCTTACACCTCTTGCAGAGACACTTACTTCTGTAGACGGTCTTCTGAATGATTTTAACAGAGAATTATCCGCTTATCTGGACGAGCTGACCTTTGATGAAGGAGAGTTTTATGAGACAGAGAGAAGACTGGATCTGATCAATGGACTGAAGGCAAAATATGGACGTACCATTGAGGAAATTTTCACATATCGCAAACTTCAGGAAGAAAAACTGGAAAAATTACATAAATATGAAGAAAATTTACAGGAATTAAAGGAGCGTCTCAGAGAACTGGAAAATATTCTTGAGAAAAAGTCGGATGAATTAGCAGAAATCCGTAAAGAATACAGTAAACAGCTTGAGCAGAAGATTATTCAGGGATTGAAGGATTTAAATTTCCTGGATGTGAATTTTGCCATTGATTTCCGGAAAAAGAAAAACTACACAGATAATGGAACCGATGATATCCAGTATCTCATTTCTACAAATCCCGGAGAAACTCTGAAGCCACTGGGACAGATCGTATCCGGCGGTGAGTTGTCTCGAATCATGCTTGCATTAAAGGCAATCCTTGCAGACAGAGATGAGATTGAGACATTGATCTTCGATGAGATCGATACTGGTATCAGTGGAAGAACTGCACAGAAAGTCTCTGAAAAGATGGCAGTGATCGGACAGCATCATCAGGTACTCTGCATCACGCATCTGCCGCAGATTGCAGCTATGGCAGACAGTCATTTTGAAATTGAAAAACATCTGCAGGGAACTGAGACTATTACCCAGATTCATGTGCTTAAAGAACATGATTCCATCCGCGAACTGGCAAGACTGTTAGGTGGTGCAGAAATTACACCTGCAGTTCTTGAGAATGCGAAAGAGATGAAAGAATTGGCACAGAAACAAAAAAATACAAGATTTAAATAAAATAATTGACCACATACTAAGAGAGGATAATCTTTGTGACGGATTGTTCTCTCTTATTTTTGTACCTTTCGGATTTGCTGTGATGGGAAGTGTTTTATGGCAATTTCACAGTTACAGAATTTCATAAATACAGAATGAAAGGATGTGCATAACAATGAACAAAAGAAAATACAGACTTTTTGTCATCTGTTGTCTTGTGCTGGATCTGTTGGTGATGCTGATATCAGGTTACAGATATCTGGACAGAAAGATACCTGACGAAATTCAGATTTCCAGAGGCAAAAAAACAGAAGATGTCACAGAAGTTTTGTCAACACCATTTGTTACATTTGAAGAAGCAGTTACTGTTTCGCAGGATGGAGGCTATATTCTGCCCTGTAAACTTTTGGGTTATATTCCATTTAAAGAAATAAAAGTAACACCTGCAGATGATCAGGAAATTTATGTCAGCGGAAGCACCATAGGAATTTATATGCAAACAGAAGGTGTTCTGGTGATTGACACCGGTGAAATTCAGAATCGGAATGGTGAGACAGAGGAGCCTGCGAGAAATATTATCAGACAGGGAGATTACATTATCTCATTTAACGGAGAAAAAATCTCTACAAAAAGAGAACTGATAGATGACATCTCAGAACTTGATGGCAGCGAAGTTACACTGGGGATAAGCCGTAAAGGAGAGAGTATTCCTGTATCTGTAACTCCTGTAAAAGACAAAAAAGGAGACTATAAACTTGGAATCTGGGTAAGAGATGATACGCAGGGGATAGGAACGCTTACCTACGTAGATCAGAATGGTAATTATGGTGCCCTTGGCCATGGAATCAGTGATATAGACACTGCCCAGCTTCTGAATATCCGAAACGGAGCTTTGTATAAAGCCCGGATTCTTGCGATTAACAAAGGAAGTAAAGGCAATCCCGGCGAACTTGCAGGATACATCTGCTATGATGACAGAAATATTCTTGGAACTATCGAAGCAAACAGCAGAAACGGAATTTATGGTCAGTTCACAGGGATTGCAGATGATGCGATCACTTTAAAGAAAATGCCGGCTGCGTATAAGCAGGAAGTGAAGATTGGAACAGCCACAATTCTCTGCAGTACAGATGGCGAGGTAAAAGAATATGATGCAGAGATCAGAAAAATAGATTTGAATCATGAAGATACCAACAAAAGTTTTGTGATAAAGGTGACAGATAAAGAACTTCTGGAAGCTACAGGAGGGATTGTACAGGGGCTCAGCGGAAGTCCGGTTATCCAGAATGGAAAAATCATTGGTGCGGTAACTCATGTATTTGTTCAGGATGCTTCCAGCGGATATGGAATCTTTATTGAAAATATGCTGAAAAATACAGAAAACTCTATTAATGGATGATCAGGATTATGAAACAAAAATCTGATTATTGTCGAAATATATCAGATGCCTGTGAAAAATGAAAATAAAGAAAAAAGAATCACCAAAACTGTCGACATAAAATAGGACAAATTTCCCTCTGTGTCTTGATTTTTCCGTAAGCATTCCTCTATAATATGTGATGAACCGAAAAAGAAAAGAGATTTATTGAAAAATGGGGGAGGAGTGAAATTTATGGAAAAATTAAATGTGGCAATTGCAGATGATAATGAGAAAATGGTGGAAGTACTTGGTCAGATAATAGAAGAAGACAAAGATCTGGAACTTGTGGGAAAAGCGCATAACGGAGAAGAAATCTGTAATATTATACGTGAAAAGGAACCGGACGTTGTGGTTCTGGATATTATTATGCCGAAAATGGACGGACTGGCAGTAATGGAGAAATTTGCCAATGACAAAAGTCTCAAAAAGATCCCATCATTTATCGTAGTTTCGGCAGTCGGTCAGGAACGTATTACAGAAAATGCATTTAACTTAGGGGCAGATTATTATATCCTGAAGCCTTTCGATAATCAGATGCTGCTTAATCGTATCAAACATGTGCGCAGAGCCGGCGAGAGAAGAATACGTCAGATCGGGCGGCAGCCTGAAAGGACAGAAGACAATCCGGTACCTGTGAGAAATCTGGAAACAGACGTGACAAATATCATTCATGAGATTGGAGTGCCTGCACATATTAAAGGATATCAGTATCTGCGTGACGCCATCATCCTGTCAGTTAATGACATGGAGATGCTCAATTCCATTACCAAGATACTGTATCCTACGATTGCAAAGAAACATCAGACAACAGCCAGCAGAGTGGAACGGGCTATCAGACACGCTATTGAAGTTGCCTGGAGCAGAGGAAAAATGGACACAATAGATGAATTATTCGGTTACACAGTCAGTACAGGAAAAGGAAAACCCACAAATTCAGAATTTATTGCTCTGATTGCAGATAAAATCAGACTGGAATATAAAAATCGCTCTTTCCAATAGTCATAGTTTGGAGTATAATTATTCAATAAAGGCTACCAAGGAGGGTTTTTCGCATGAAAAATATTTTATTTGCAACATCTGAAGCTGTACCATTTATCAAAACAGGAGGTCTGGCAGATGTAGCTGGCTCATTGCCGAAATATTTTGATAAACGATATTTTGATATTCGTGTGATCTTACCGAAATATGCCTGTATGAAACAGGAATGGAAAGATAAAATGAACTATATCACACATTTCTATATGGATCTTGGATATAAGAACTGCTATGTAGGAATCATGCACATGGAGTACGAAGGAATTCAGTTTTATTTTATTGACAATGAATACTATTTCAGCGGACCCAAACCGTATGACGGAGGAACATGGGATCTGGAGAAATTTGCATTCTTCTCCAAAGCTGTACTGTCAGTTCTTCCGGTTATCGGATTCAGACCGGATATTATACACTGTCATGACTGGCAGACCGGACTTGTTCCCGTATATCTACACGACAGCTTCCAGCAGAATGAATTTTTCTGGAATATCAAGACGATCATGACAATACATAACCTTAAATTCCAGGGTGTATGGGATGTACAGACAATCAAGAATATCACAGGACTGTCCGATTATTATTTTACAGCAGACAAACTGGAAGCATATAAAGATGCCAACTATCTGAAGGGCGGTATTGTGTTTGCAGATGCAGTCACTACTGTAAGCAATACTTATGCAGAGGAAATCAAGACACCGTTCTATGGAGAAAAACTGGACGGTCTGATGTGTGCGCGTGCAAACAGCCTGCGTGGAATTGTAAATGGTATTGATTACAATGAATTCAATCCTGAAACAGATCCATATATCACAAAGACTTATAATGCAACAACTTTCAGAAAAGAGAAAGTTAAGAACAAACTTCAGCTTCAGAGAGATCTTGGATTGCAGGAAGATCCGAAGACGATGATGATAGGTATTGTATCACGACTGACAGATCAGAAAGGGTTTGATCTGATCGCATATGTGATGGATGAGCTTTGCCAGGATGCTATCCAGCTTGTAATTCTTGGAACCGGTGATGAACGTTATGAGAATATGTTCCGTCACTTTGACTGGAAATATCATGGAAAGGTATCTGCTCAGATCTATTATGATGAGAAAATGTCTCACCGTATCTATGCATCAGCAGATGCGTTCCTGATGCCGTCCTTATTTGAGCCATGCGGTTTGAGTCAGCTGATGAGTCTCCGTTACGGAACACTTCCGATCGTCAGAGAAACAGGTGGACTGAAGGATACGGTCGTACCTTATAATGAATATGAGGGAACTGGAAACGGATTTTCTTTCAGAAACTACAATGCGCATGAGATGCTTGCAACAGTGCGCAATGCGGAAAGAATCTATTATGATAAGAAACGTGAATGGAATAAAATGGTTGATCGTGCTATGGCAGCTGATTTTTCATGGGGTAATTCCGCACGTCAGTATGAAGAAATGTACAACTGGCTGATTGGTGATAAATAGAAACAGAGAGAAATATTAAAAACTACGAAAGAGCAGGGAATGTAAAAAAAGCACATTCCCTGCTTTTACTGTTATGATGAATAAAAAGCTTGACATTTGACAGGAAGTATAATACTATAATGAATAGAAAACGAACATAAGTTCTTAAAGGGCTGAAGGAGATTAAAATTAATGATAAATGAAGAAAAGCAGAAAGCACTGGAAGCAGCGCTTGGACAGATTGAGAAACATTACGGGAAAGGATCAGTCATGAAACTCGGGGAATCCGGAGCAAATATGCAGGTGGAGACAGTCCCTACCGGATCTTTAAGTCTTGATATTGCACTTGGAGTAGGTGGTGTTCCCAAGGGACGTATCATCGAGATTTACGGACCGGAATCCAGCGGTAAGACAACCGTTGCACTTCACATGGTTGCGGAAGTGCAGAAACGAGGCGGGATTGCTGGATTTATTGATGCAGAACATGCTCTGGATCCTGTCTATGCAAAGAATATCGGTGTAGATATCGATAACCTGTACATATCACAACCGGACAATGGAGAACAGGCACTTGAGATCACAGAGACGATGGTGCGTTCCGGAGCTGTGGATATTGTGATCGTTGACTCGGTTGCCGCACTTGTACCGAAGGCGGAGATTGATGGAGATATGGGTGACAGCCATGTAGGTCTTCAGGCCAGACTGATGTCACAGGCTCTCCGTAAACTTACAGCAGTGATCAGTAAATCTAATTGTGTAGTTATCTTTATCAATCAGCTGCGTGAGAAGGTTGGAGTTATGTTTGGAAACCCTGAGACAACGACAGGTGGGCGTGCTCTGAAATTTTATTCATCTATCCGCATGGATGTCCGCAGAGTAGAGACATTGAAACAGGGCGGTGAGATGGTGGGAAACCACACCAGAATCAAAGTTGTGAAGAATAAGGTGGCTCCGCCGTTTAAACAGGCAGAATTTGATATTATGTTCGGAACCGGCATTTCCAAAGAGGGAGATATTCTTGATCTGGCAGCGGAATGCGGAATTGTAAATAAGAGCGGTGCATGGTACGCATATAACGGAGATAAGATCGGACAGGGACGTGAAAATGCGAAGATTTTCCTGAAAGAGCATACAGATATCTGTGATGAGATTGAGAAGCAAGTCAGAATCCATTATCATCTTCTTCCGGATGAAGAAGGACAGGCCAAAGAGCCGGTGCCGGCAACAGGTGATGCACCGGATGCTTCTGAGGAGTGATCATGGGGAATTCATCCGGAGATCTGAGAGAATTTCTCAGGAATGCAGAGGCTTTAAAGAGACAGACTGTACAGAAACAACAGAAAAATTTAACGGAAGAACCTGAAGAATACAGAGACGCAAGGCGTAAAGCCATGCGTCTCTTGAGAACATATGGATCGGACGGAGAAGGGATTGAGAGAGAAATTGCGTCAGGCGGGATTTACCAGTCAGGCGGTTGATCATGCTCTGACATATGTTGAAGCCTATGGATATATAGATGATGAACGATATGCCAGAACTTAT
>NZ_JBWJVP010000129.1:0-5337 GCF_056339915.1 Blautia sp. ZXY-1-B12
GGAGGCACCTCATCCAAGTCCTCTGTCTGCTTACAGGGGATTTTTCGGATGTAAACATTTCAGTAAAACAAACGAATTTCTTGTTGCCAATGGTCTGGAACCAATCGACTGGCAGATAGAAAATATATAAGAAAAGAGGTAATGTGTAGTCAGGTAAAAGACACACAGTGATAACATGAATCAGAAAAACAATTTAGTAAAAAATGCATCCTTTCTGATGATTGCAGCTATGATCTCCAAGGTAATCGGTCTTCTGTACAAGAGTCCCCTTTCCAATATTATAGGAAGCCTTGGAATGGGCTATACAAGCCTTGCGCAGAATGCCTATATGATCCTTCTGATGATCGCATCCTTTAGTATTCCACAGGCGGTATCCAAGCTGATCTCCGAGCGTATTGCTCTGAAGGATTACAGAAATGCACATAAGTTCTTTAAGGGTGCCATGATCTATGCCATGGTGATTGGCGGAGTGGTCGGTTTGTTCTGTCTCTTTGGAGCAGGGCTGATCATCCCTCAGAATCAGAAGGATGCAATTCCGGCACTTCAGATCCTGGCTCCGACGATTTTTTTGTCCGGTATTCTTGGGGTATTCAGAGGATATTTTCAGGCATACAGAAATATGATGCCAACATCTATCTCCCAGATCATTGAGCAGGTATTTAATGCGGCAGTCAGTCTTCTGGCTGCATGGGGATTTATCAATGCATTCTCAGATGGAACAGAGAACAGCATTGCAAAATGGGGGGCAGCAGGTTCCACAGTAGGAACCGGAGCCGGAGTGGTGACTGCATTGGCATTCATGCTTCTGGTATATGGTGTGAACCGCAGAAAAATCCTGCACCGGGTAGAGAGAGATCACAGACACCAGGAAGAGTCCTACAAAGAGATTTTTCGTGTGATCATCCTGGTTGTTTCGCCGATCATTCTCAGCGCCTTTGTTTATAATGTAAATGCTTATATCAATGGGTATCTTTTCTCGGATATTCTGGGAAGAAGAGGTGGAGATGCGGCACAGATTGGTATTTTATATGCAGAGTATGCTACTTACTTTATGACAATTATTAATATTCCTCTGACACTGTCCAGTACGGCACCTACTTCCATGATTCCGGAAGTTTCCGCCCTGTATGCCACCGGAGACATTGAAGCGACCAGAGAGTGCATTGACCAGACCGTACAGCTTTCTATGGTAGTTTCCGCCCCATGTGCCATGGGACTGGCAGTGCTTGCACAGCCGATTGTATTTTTGCTTTACGGAAATTCCACAGGACTGGCAGCCAACCTGCTGATCCTTGGTTCTTTTTCGATCCTGCTCAATGGAATGTCAAATATTTCCAATGGAGTTCTGCAGGCAATCGGACAGCAGAGGATTCCGGTGATTACGGCAGCAATCGCACTGGTTGTGGATATTGTGGTAGTGGTAGTGTTGCTGTTTACTACAAACCTTGGAGTTTACGCACTGCTGATCGCAATGGTGATCTATTCTGTGGTTGTATGTGTGTTAAATGACAGAGCCATGAAGAAATATCTGCAGTATAAGAATCCATGGAAAGAAGGATATCTGTATCCTGTTCTTGCATCTGTTCCCATGGGAATTGTTGCAGGCTGTATCTGCTATGGACTGAACATTTTTGTAAAATCCAATTTCATTTGTCTGATCGTTTCCATTCCTGTTGCTGCGGTTGTTTATCTGTTTGCTTACCTGATCATCAGCAAGCCGTCAGAATCACAGCTTAGAAGAATTCCGGGCGGAAGCTATCTGATAAGGATTGCAGAGAAACTTCCGTTCTGGCAGAATAATTAAACACTGAAATTATAAAAAACAAAAGAGTTATATTTCATGGTTTAAATGTAGTTCTGAAATAGAAACACATTTAAAATTTCTGAAATATAACTCTTTTTTTGAGCGCGTTTGAAAAATGCTTTTCGCAAAGCAGGATATGTAGATTGCGGGAATGATTTTTCAAATACGCTCTAAGACGGATATATTGCAAGGTAAAATACATTGCAATATATCCATTACGGTATTATTTATGCATTTTTTTCTTCTGCTTTTTTCAGGTTTTTCTGGGCTGTGGAGAGCATCAGTTTGATTCGGTTGAGCTGGTTAACTTCACTTGCACCCGGATCATAGTCGATGGCTACAATATTGGCTGTCGGATATTCTCTGCGGATTTCTTTGATAACACCCTTACCTACAATGTGGTTCGGCAGACATCCGAAAGGCTGGATACAAACAATATTCGGAACATCTCCATGGATCAGTTCCATCATCTCACCTGTCAGAAACCATCCCTCACCTGTCTGGTTTCCGGTGGAAACGATCGGAGATGCCATTTTTGCCAGATCTCTGATATCAGCAGGCGGTGCAAAATGGCGGCTCTGTGCAAGAGCTTCGCTTGCAGGCTTTCTCACCCATTCGATTGCTTTGATTCCCCAGTTTGCCATGGTTGCCTTGGACTTCTTGAATCCAAGATTTTCTACCTTAAAGTTCTGATTATAGAAGCAGTAGCACATGAAATCGATCAGATCCGGTACAACTGCCTCAGCGCCTTCAGATTCCAGAAGCTCTGCCAGATGATTATTTGCAGCAGGCAGGAACTTGACAAGGATCTCACCTACGATGCCGACACGAGGCTTCTTCACATCACTGATCGGAATGGTATCAAATTCATGAACCATTTCGCGGCACATTTTTTTAAACTGGCTGTGGCTGATACTGCTTCCGCTTAAGAAAGAGATCACACGCTGTTCCCAGATTTTATGTTTCCTGTTTACCATTCCCTCTTCCAGTTCATAAGGACGCATACGATATACGCATTTCATCAGGATATCTCCGAATACGGCACCGTAAGCAACTTTCTTCACTAATGGAAGCGTAAGTTTGAATCCGGGATTGCTTTCCAGACCGCTTAAGTTAACAGAGATAACCGGAATCTGTTCCATACCGGCTTTCTTTAATGCGCGTCGTATAAATGCGATATAGTTGGAAGCACGACATCCGCCACCTGTCTGGGACATGACAACGGCCGTTTTGTTCAGGTCATATTTACCGGAAAGCAGAGCATCCATGATCTGTCCCACAACGATCAGAGACGGATAGCAGGCGTCATTGTTTACATACTTCAGACCAACATCCACTGCATGCTTATTGTCATTCGGAAGCACCTCCAGGTTGTATCCGCAGGAATTGAATGCTGCCTGCAGGAGGCTGAAATGGAACGGTGACATCTGCGGGCAGAGGATGGTATAGTCCTTTCTCATTTCCTTTGTAAAGGATACTTTATCAATGGAAGCAGGTTTGACAGTACGTTTCTGTCCCTGTGCTTTCTTCGCGCGGATCGCTGCGATCAGGGAACGGATACGGATTCTTGCAGCACCAAGGTTATTTACCTCGTCAATCTTTAAGCAGGTATAGATTTTGTCACTTCCGTCAAGGATTTCATAAACCTCGTCAGTAGTAACTGCATCCAGACCACATCCAAAAGAGTTGAGCTGGATCAGATCCAGGTCATCGCGTGTCTTTACATAGTTTGCAGCAGCATACAGTCTGGAGTGGTACATCCACTGGTCATTGACGCGGATCGGGCGTTCCACAGGTGCCAGATGAGAGATGGAATCCTCAGTAAGTACGGCAATACCATAGCTGTTGATCAGAATCCGGGATACCATGATGGATTTCCGGGTCAATATGGTATGGGCGTCCTGCAAGGACAATACCATGGCGTCCTGTATCTTCCAGATATTTCAGGGTTTCTTCCCCTTTTTTCTGTACATCGCGGCGTGCAGCAGCCATTTCCTCCCAGCCCTTATGCACAGCAGCTTTGACTTCTTCTGCCGGGATATCCTTAAATTCCTCTACCAGACGATTTGCCAGAATTTCCTCAGAAGTAAATGCAAGGAACGGATTGCGGAAGGTAATGGACGGATCATTTAATTCGTCTACGTTATTTTTGATATTTTCGGCATAAGAGGTAACGATCGGGCAGTTATAGTGATTGACTGCATCTGGGAACTCGTTACGTTCATATGGAATACAAGGGTAGAAAATAAATTTCACACCATTGCGGATCAGCCAGGTTACATGGCCATGTGCGAGCTTGGCAGGGTAGCATTCGGATTCACTTGGAATGGATTCAATACCCAGCTCATAAATCTTTCTGGTGGAAGTAGGAGAGAGCACAACCTCATACTTCAGTTCTGTAAAGAAAGTATACCAGAAAGGATAATTCTCAAACATATTCAGAACACGCGGGATACCTACTTTACCTCTGGATGCCTTATCAGCAGTAAGCGGTGTGTAGGAGAAAATACGTTTATATTTATATTCATAAAGATTCGGAATATGATCTTTGTTCTTTTCCTTGCCAATACCACGCTCGCAGCGGTTACCGCTTACATACTGGCGGCCGCCGGAGAATTTGTTGATAGTCAGACGGCAGTTATTGGTACATCCACGACAGTTTGCCATAGAAGTTGTATATTTCAGCTCGTTGATCTTATCAATGGAGAGCATAGTCGTTTCTGCGCCTTCCTGATGGCGTTCACGGGCAATCAGTGCGGCACCGAAGGCACCCATGATTCCGGCAATATCCGGACGGATAGCTTCGCAGCCGGCAATCTTTTCGAAACTTCTCAGAACTGCATCATTGTAGAAAGTACCACCCTGTACAACGATGTGTCTGCCAAGTTCGGAAGCATCAGAAACCTTGATAACCTTATAGAGTGCATTTTTGATAACAGAGTAAGCAAGACCTGCGGAAATATCGGATACTTCAGCTCCTTCTTTCTGTGCCTGTTTAACTTTGGAATTCATGAAAACGGTACATCTGGTACCAAGATCAATAGGATGTTGTGCGAAAACAGCAGCTTTTGCGAAATCCTGTACTGTATAATTCAGGGATTTGGCAAAGGTTTCAATAAAGGACCCGCATCCGGAGGAACATGCTTCATTCAACTGTACGCTGTCAACGGTCTTGTTGCGGATCTTGATACATTTCATATCCTGTCCGCCGATATCCAGGATACAGTCTACCTCCGGGTCAAAGAAAGCAGCTGCATAGTAATGGGATACGGTCTCAACCTCGCCCTCATCCAGGATCAGGGCAGCCTTGATCAACGCTTCTCCGTAACCTGTAGAGCAGGAATAAGCAATCTTTGCGCCTTCCGGAAGCAACTCATAGATTTCTTTAATAGAACGGATAGTGGTTTTTAACGGGTTTCCGTTGTTGCTGCTGTAAAAGGAATAGAGAAGTGTTCCATCTTCGCCTACCAGTGCAGTTTTGGTTGTGGTGGAACCTGCATCAATACCCAGATAGCAGTTTCCTTTATATGTAG
>NZ_JBWJVP010000130.1:0-2347 GCF_056339915.1 Blautia sp. ZXY-1-B12
TCCCAGTTCAGACATATACAGACAAATATGGATTCAGAATATCCGTAGATATATATACTGCTGTGTCAGAAAGGACATTCTGTTCTTCCATTTGAATAAACATTTCACCTATCTCTTTTGTGAGCATTTCATATTCATTTTTTCTGATATAATACAAAAATACTTCCGAATCATATAACGATGATCGTATAAATTGAAACATATCTACTGGCTCGTAAATCAGAATTTTCTGTTCTGTTTTTCCTTTTCTGGCTGGCAGAATATGCCTCCTGATAGGCCGCTTTCAATTCTCTGATGTCTGAAAATACCCTGCTGATTCCTCCATTCCAGTTCCTTTTACTATTCATAATTTCCTGCATATAAGTACAGAGAAGCTGAATCTGATATTCCATATTCTCTTCTCCAAATAGAATAAAAGCATATCCTTGGTTCATAGAAATCATTTCATATACCGGAAAATAATCCTGGATTATTTCTTCCATTTCTTCTGCCATTTTGTTATTCTGTTGTTTATTTTCAGGTCTAATCAAAGCCACTGATAATGGTTTATCAAACGGAATCTTCATTTCCTCCCATTTACTCTGCTGATTTTCAGAAGGTACCATACCTGAAAGCTGTTCTAAAAGAAACTGATCCTTTTGCATTTTCTTTACAGAAGATTTCTGTCTATAAATATGTTCCAGTTTTTCTTTACACTTCTGGAGCTCTTTTGTTAATTCTTCAGGGTCCAACGGTTTCAGCACAAAACTGACTGCTCCAAAAGAAAGTGCCTCCCTTGCATATTCAAATTCACCATAAGCGGTCAATATAATTACTTGTATTTCTGGAAAAATAACCTTTACTTTTTTAGATACTTCAATTCCATTCATATATGGAATATTAATATCCATAATTAAAATATCCGGCTTTTCTTCCAAAATTTTCTTTAATGCTTCTTCTCCGTCTTCTGCTTCTCCACATATTTCCATACCCAGACTATTCCAGTCAACTGTTTTTTTCACTAACGCTCTCTGCAAAAATTCATCATCTACAAGGAATACCCTCATTTTCTATCCTCTTCTCTCTTAAAATCTACAGGAATGCACACTGTTGCCTTCGTTCCCTGACTCAGTTTACTTTCTACTGTAAGACCATATTCTTTTCCAAAATAAATCTGCAATCTTTGTTGAATATTAAATAATCCAAATGCTGAGCCTTTTTCTCTGTAATCTTTACTAAACAGTTCTTCTAATTTTTCTTCTGGAATTCCAAGCCCATTATCTGACACCTGAATAAAAACCTTATTCTTCTCTTTCCATCCTTTGATTCGGATAATTCCTTTTCCCCTCATTTCCTTTATACCATGATATATAGAATTTTCTACCAATGGCTGAAGTGTCAGTTTTACAATCCACTCCTGCAAAATTTCATTTTCTATATCAATCTCATATTCTATTTTATTTCCATATCTGACTTTCTGTATTTTTATATAATTCTCTATATTTGTTATTTCCTGTTCCAGCGGTATTAATGTTTTTCCATCGCTAAGTGAAGTTCTATAAAATGTACCAATCGCCTGAATCATGATAAATGCTTCATCCGGACAATTCATTTTGATAAGCGAACTTACACTATTCAATGTATTATATAAGAAATGTGGATTAATCTGTGCCTGAAGTGCTGCAAGCTCAGATTTTCTTTTTGCCCGTTGCTCTCTATATACCTGATCAACCAGCTGCCTGATTTGTTCAGACATCTTATTAAACTCTTCCGATAATATTCCAATTTCATCCTCATACAATACAGGAACACGTACAGAAAGATCTCCTTTTCCAAATTTTTTCATGGTATCTGTCAAATATATCAAAGGCTTTATTACACTGTGAGAAACCCTCAGGCTGAAAAATGTGCTGATTAAAGCAGCAATAATTCCTACTACATAAATAATCTGTGTCATCGCTTTCCCGGCTTTTGTAAGTTCATTCACTGGTGTCAGACCAATCATAAGCCAATCCAGTGTAGGGATTACTGACGCTGTCACAAGATATCTTTTACCGTCAATCCTGAATACTTTTCCTCCTTTTTTATTATCTTCAGCCCATTGAAAATACTCTTCTTCCGAAATATTTCCTGATACATCCTGATCATTTTCTATTTTTTTGTTTCCATCTGTATCAGCAATCAGATAACTGCCTGTCTCCCCATATCTGATATGTGCAAAATTATTTATCAGAAGTGGCGACTGATATTCTATAAGAACATATCCTTTAATAAGTCCCGAATCGTAATCTCTATAATATCTGATATAACCAATTCCATTTTTCTCATAATCTCCCAGGGATACTTCATATAAATCCAACCATTTTAC